>NZ_JBRRDW010000041.1:0-43508 GCF_056759895.1 Stenotrophomonas sp. STEN038 | reverse complement strand
AATTTGTAGGCTTGCCGGGTCTTGCTGGTGATCTTGCCTGCAGACATGACTGTCTCCCAATGCTACCCCCAACAGAGGCTAGCTCTGTCTAGGAAATCCTGGGAACTCCACTTTACCGGACTGAATTGGCCAAACTATGGTGGATCGCGCAGCAGATAAGGCACCGCGATGCGGTGCCTTTGTCGTGTAGTACCTACTTGGCGCCTATATTCGGCGCGCTGGAAGACGGGCCAGCATTCGTCCTGCATCCGTGCAAGCTCCCGGGATGGGCTCAAGCAAACACCGCGTGTGGCCTCCTGTTGGAGGCGGTTTGGACGCGAGCTGTCCGCTGGAGGCGGCAATAGCCTGGCTACCTTCGAACGATCAAAGTGCTTTGGCATGGAACGACGTTGTGGCGAGGTCAGAATTGGTTCTGACGACTGTAAGAGAGTTCGGCTCTATATCGGGCCCCAAAGGGTTGGAGGCACCCTTCTCCTTTACTTCCTGCTCCCCACGGATCAAGAGGTGACGGCGCTCGTTGAGGAGTAAAGCAGTCTCCGTGATCGCCGCGACTCGGCCATAATTGAACAGAGGACAAAGGGACTTTGCAATGCGGCTTTCGAGTGCATGGCGGGGGGCTGTCGAGTGAGCTTGAGTACTTCGCATGTTTGGGGGAAGCGTTCATGAAATCGCCGGGATCGCTGGAAACTTATCTCACTGAGTTCGACGAACAGATCAGTAGCGAATTGAACCTGGACCCGCTGGGCCTTCAGGTGATCTGGTCCGCTTATGGGCAGAACATCTTCCGTAATCGTCTCAGCTCAACGTCCAATGACGTCCGCAATTACACGCTCAATCTGTTCAATCACGCTGTTGTCAAGAGCCTCATTGAGAATGATCGCGTGCAACTAGGGAAGCGATGGCTCAAGGACAAGGCTTATGCCGGTCGCGGGAAAGACTCAACTGCCTTCAGGCAAGCGTGCCTGATCTATCTGGAGAACGTTTTCGTATACGCCATGGTTGAGGCGCAAGCGCGCCCGGGTGTGGAAACGACGGGGGTGCTGGGTATTTCCAAGGCACGGGGGTTTTGGGGGAGTGCGGCGAAGGGTAACCCGCGATTGATATTCAGCCACGAGCCCAAGGCCCATGTGCTGACGAGGCAGAACTCACTCGGTGTCAGCGGCCGTTACAAGACGCCACTGGTTGAGATGGAGTTCTTCAACAGTAGCTACGACTATGCGCTGCCAGAGGCCCTGCCACAGTGGGAGACGGCGCAGAGGCAGTTATTCTCGGTAACCGGACCTTTGGGGCGGCTGAAAGAGCTGGCGTGCGCGCATCTGTCCGAGGTGCTTGCCGACGGCCATCAAGAGGCCGGGCATACGCTTGCGGATGTACCCGTGGAGATCAGGAAAGCCTTTGTGGACGCCTTTCGTTCCCCGGCGGCAGTTGGCGCGTATGCGCGAGACTTCTGGCTCGGAGTCACCCATCTGGATCAAGGTGCCCCGGGGGCCTTGTATCAGGTGCTGGAACAGGAGTGGAAGTCGCGCGATCAGGAAGGGGGGCGGCCGGCCAGTGAGGTGTTTGCCATATCGATAAAACAGCACTCCCTGCAGAAAGCCGACTGGGAAAAGCTCGAGCATGTGCGGTTGCTGGAGCCATTTCTGGCTGAGTTGTCTTTGCTATTGGAGGCAATGCTCTCGGATAAGTCGCAGCTTCTTGACCAAGCGCGAGACAAGTGGACGGAACTGGGGCGAGATGGAAGCACTCTGCCGGACCTGGCGGCTAAGATCGCGAACGACACGGTGATGCAGGGCCAGGTATCCGGCACTGCTGCCGAGCGGTTGCATGAACTCCTGGAGTTGGCACGCGTTACCGACGTGCGGCAGCAGATGGTGCAACTACTCAAGTACCACGACAAAGTGATGGAAGCCCGTCGTCAATCGTCCTGGTTGCGCCTGATCGATGGGCGTCAGCTCAAGGTCGACGTACGTACTCGCCGGCTGCCAGCCCGGGGGGAGAGACCTTTGGGCGCTTGGGTTCACCACTACTATGTGCCGCAGTTTCGTCACCTCCTGTCAGGCCTGCGGGGTCTGGCATGAAGCTTCTGGATGCGTTTCGTCAACAGGTGCGCGAACTGGGGCCCCTGAAGAAGGCTTGGTTCACCACCTTCAACCTTGGCATTCCATTCTTCGAGATCCACATACTGCCTGCTTTGCTTGAAGCAGATGCGCCGACCAGTCGGAGGGACTTCGAGGACATGCAGCAGCAACTGTCCGAGCGTGGCATCGACCTGCGCGTGTTCTGCGACCTGCGCATGATGGAGGCAGACCAACTCAAGCGCACGGCTGTTGCGGTGCATGGCGTGTTGCCCCGGCGGCTGGAGGCCGGGAAGTTCGGAAGGGAGTCACTCTTCCATCCCAAGGTGATCTTTCTGGAAGGCGCCAATGGCCGGATGGTACTGGGAGCCGGTAGCGCCAACCTCAGCGTCAGTGGATGGGGACGAAACCAGGAGGCATTTACATTTCGTACGGTCAGCAATAACGAGCAATACCAACAGGTAAAGCGATTCTTCCAACCACTGCTGGTGGCAGCGAAGCTGGATGGGGCGACGTTGCTGGGCGTGCGACGGCGCTTCGAGAACCGTGATCCGAACTGGCGCTTTGTACACAGTTTCGAGCGAGAGACCTTCCTTGAAGTTCTGCTGGATGACGACCATGCCGAGCGGCTATCCGTGTGGTCGCCGTATTTCGCAATTGATCTGGCTGGGCTACTGGAGAAGATAAGAGGAGTCGCAGGCCGCGATCTTAAGTTCTCCGTCGTGCCTGATCGCGTCGGCAACCGGCATGTGCGTACCAAGTGGACGGAAGCGCTTGGAAAGATGCTCAGCGAAGATGCACTTAGCTTCCACGACCGACCATCATCGCGTGCGGAAGAGATCGAGATGAGCCACGCGAAGATCTGGTTGGCCAAGGGCCGAACGGCGCGTCTTGCCATCGGCTCGTGGAACTGCACGGAACCCGGTAGCGCGAGCTTTGATCTGCGCAATGTGGAAGCAGGAATTCTATTGGATGTTTCCCTCGATGCCAGCATTGTAGGTCCGTCCCTCGATCTGGTAGCTGCGGACTTTGGCTCTGATGAAATGCTGGAGGATGAGGCGCTGATTGCACCCTCCTATCCCCTGCCATTCGAATTGATGGTGCGCTTCGACTGGGAGAGCGGGAAGTACGACCTGCAGGGCTGCTGGCTCGATGAAGGGAAGGAGGTCACGGGCTACGACTTGCGTTTGCCGGGTGTGCAGAAACGCATTCCGCTGCAGTGGCGGCCACGGAGGCGTCAGGGTGTTCGGGAGCTCGAAACTATCGAACTGGAGCTGGCCGATAACGAGGCACTGCTGGCAGATCACAGCTATGAAGTCTGGCGCGCAGGCAACCTGGAGTTCCGCGGCTTGGTGCAGGAAACAGGGCAAGACCATCGACGGGCCCAAGCGTACGATTCCTTGAATGACCTATTGAATGACCTGGTCAACGGCAACGATCCAGGAACCAGTGGGATGTCAAGGCTGCGCACCGTTCTGAGGCATGATGATGTCCCCGACGACGTTCCTGCATCGCTGACGTTCGCTGCCGAGGCAGGCCGATTGAGCTACTTCAGGGTATTCCACGCCTTCGAGCAGTTCCGCCAACGACTGCGTGACGTTGCCCGGAGGGATGAGCTGGACAAGATGCTGTTCGTGTTGCCGGGCAGCCTGCAGGAGCTTGTCGGCAAGGTGAACGCGCAGGTCGCGACGTCAAGCGGCAGTGCTGTCTTCAACTGGTTCCTCCTGCAGGAGGTGGATACGCTGCACGCGCTGGCTCTTGAGGCTCATGGGCGTACCCGAAGGAAATATGAGCGGTGCGTGCCACCCTCGGGGAGCAAATGGGAGAGCCTGAAGCCGAACAAGCGGGCTGCGCGTCTACCGGCGGAGATCCGCAGCAATGCCGTGTACATGCGGCGGCTCCGGGAGGCCTGTGGCTATGAGCGCTGAGGACTGGGCGGCGGTGACGCCGGAAAGCATGGCTGGTTGGATCGCCTTTGATCGCGAGAGGCCGAACTGGACCTACCATGAGAGCGACGGATCAATGCCTGCGCGTCAGGCTGAGGGCGTGGCCGGTTTGTGGAACAAATTGGGAAAACACGGTGCAGCGTTGTTGGCTGATGAAGTGGGCACGGGAAAGACACTGCAGGCATTGGGTGTAATGGCGGTGCTGTGGAAGGCAGCGCCCAATGCCAATGTGCTGGTGATGGCACCGAATCGCGATATCTGCCGACATTGGCAGCGGGAGTACGTCAAGTTCGTTCGAATGCACTACCGTGAAACCGACAACGTGGTGCGCGCTCCAGGCGGCGAGGCGGTGCACATGGCGAAACTGGTCTGGTCTTTGGACGAGTTGGCTGACGCCGTTGAGCAGAAGGCGCATAACCTGTTCATTACGACCATTCACTCGCTGAGCGGACTGGTACGTGACAATCATGATGAGGGCTTCGATAAGCTGAAGGGCGCCGCGACGGCGGCTGCAGCCATTCACGAACGGCTGAAGGCGGCATTGGGCGGGAAGGGCTTCGACCTGCTGATAGTCGATGAGGCGCACTACTTCCGCAATCGCGATGGAAAATCCCAACGGGCCAACGCCGCGCGCAGCTTCTTTGGGCCCCCGGATGACCGGTTGGGCAAGCGTGCTCTGATGATGACGGCTACGCCAAGCCATAAATCCATGGATGACATCACCGCGATCCTCGGCTACATAGCCAATGTTGACGGCGAGACGCCAGATGGCCTGCTGCGGAAGTATGCACTGCGCCGCATGCGTCGCATGAAGGGACGCGGTGGTACTTACGACAAGTATAGCTACCGTCATGAGGTGGCCGTGCCTGCAGATCTTGGAAGTGACCCGCAAGCCGAGCTGTTCTTCGCGCTCTACCAGAAGATGTTGGTTCTGGAACAGCTTAAGGAAGGGCGACGCTTCCTCTATGGCTACCTTGAAGGCTTCGAGTCCTTCCAAGTGCAGGCGCCGGGAGATGAGCGGGACACGGAAGAGGATACGGCCAAGCGGGACTTCCAGGGAGCCCCGGACACGGAGATCCTGACGAGGCTGGCACGTATGCACGACAGTCTCGGTGGCTTGCCTTCGCATCCCAAGTACGATGCGCTGCTGAACGCCTGTGTACCGGTCGACATCTTCGATGCAGGAATTGACGTTCACGAGCATAAACACTTGGTGTTCGTGCGTCGGATTCCGTCAGTACGCGAGATCGCCAAGCGCATCAACATGGCCTATGACCGGCAGATGGGGCGAAGGATCGTGCAGGCCCTTGCGCCTGATGACACAGGGGAGTTGCTGGATCGATGGAAGGCCAGCCTCTGGTCGCGGGAGGCATTCAATCGCCTGTTCAAGCAGGAAGGTCAGGACGATGCAAGTGCGCTGCAAGATGGCGAGGAACAGGCTGAGGATGAGCATTCCGATGCGGACGCAGACGTCCACTCACATGTATCCAATCTCTTCGTCGTGAAGAAGGCGGGGGCCGATCGCAGTACCGATTGCTCGAACTTCAGCTTGCGTCTGCGCAAGCCGGATAGCCTTCTCTCACTGCTGCTTGAACCGGCCCGCGATTACCGCATGGAGGGCTACGACTTCTATCATCGCAGACACTCCGGTGAAAGACTGCGTGACGAGTACGCAACCGCGGCGCATCAGGCACGCTGCGGCGAAACCCACCATATCGGCGCGAAGCTTGCCTTTGCCAAGTCGATGCCGACGTTGTGGGGGAGGATGTACTGCAAGCTGAATGAAGCTGACAAGAAGACGATCGAGCAGTTGGCAGGTGACGCTTCGCTTGCAGAGAGCTTCGGTCGCTATCTCAAGCATGGCTTTCTCTTCGCCAGTCCGGTGATCGTGGAGCTGTACTGCAACCACGTGGAGTTTCGCAGGCGCGGAGAAGCCGGCGACGCGCAGCGGCGCTATCTGGATTTCCTGGAATTCCTTGACGACAGGTTGAATGAGTCGTTGGCCTTGGCCTACTTCCGTGCAGCATTGGCGACGTTCGTGGCGTTGTGTGAGAACGTTTCCGAAGAGGATCGTCACAGTTGGAACAAGCTGACAGGGCTGAGCAGCCCCGCGTTCTACGCCAGCGGAGCAGTTCACGACCGGCAACGACTGATACTGGGTTTCAATACGCCCTTCTATCCCAACGTGCTGGCCGCGACGTCGGTGCTGCAGGAAGGGGTGAACCTGCATATGCAGTGCCGGAAGGTGCATCACTACGGAATCGCCTGGACGCCAGGTGACAATGAACAACGGGTAGGGCGTGTTGATCGGCTTTTCGGATTGGTTAACAGGCAGCTTGAGCGTGATGGGAGATCCGAACTTCTGATTCAGTATCCGTACCTGGCGCGCTCATTTGATGAGGAGCAATTGGCCGCATTTATTCGGGACAAACACCGCATTGAGATGAGCGTGGATGCGTGCCAGCAGCCGGAAATCGGGTCGGAGATTGATCTTCGCAATGTCACCGAGGGCTGGACGGGCTATCTGCGCAAGCCCGTAGACAATGCATCGAGAACTGTAGCGATTGACCCTTTCCCTTACGATCCGGAGGAAGCGTTGGTGCATGGATTTCAGCACCCGCCAATCGATGGCGCGCCTTGAGGCAGAGGGCGGTCCCGGATTCCACGAGGACGGAATGCTGTAATGGCCCAACGCTTTCTGCTCAGGTCACGCGGTTTATTTGACGGCATAGGCCGCGTCTGGGGTCATCATCTTCAGCGCCTGATGAGGGCGCTGTTGGTTGTAGAAGGCGATCCAGTCAGCGATCACCCGCAATACATGGGTCTGGCTCTCAACGCGATGCCGATGCGCGACCAACGCGAGCCCGTCGTTGCCGTTGTTCCGGCTCCGGCGCTCGGCCAGGTACCAGGCGCGAGGTCATTCGCTGCTGTTTGCGAACAAATGGTATTGCGAATCATTCGCAATTGACTTAACGTATCGGCCGCCGGCATCGCGCCGGTCACCTCCATGAGACCCTCCGATGAACTTCCGTCCTTTGGCCTGCCTGCTGCTGGCTGCTGCGGTATTGCCTGCCCAGGCGCATACGCCGTACTTCGCACCGGCCACCTTCAAGGTGCAGCTGACCAGCACGGTTACTCTGGATGCGAGCTTCGCCGAGCATTTCTTCGTGCCCGAAGTGGTGTTCGACAACAGCGAGTTCGTCGTCACCGATCCTGACGGTGTGCAGCATGCGCCCGACGTGGTGCAGCGACTGAAGACCCGCGCCGTGGTCGAACAGACCCTGCCGGGCAAGAAGGGCACCTACCGCTTCTCTACCGGCAACCGCCTTGGCGCCGTGTTCCGCACCTGGGAAGTGGATGGCCGCAAGGAAAGCAGCCGTGATCCGGCCAAGCTACTGCCGGCCGGTGCCACCGTGCTCTCGCATTACCAGAGCCTGTCGCGCTCGGAGGTCTACCTGACCGCCGGTGCGCCGACCCGGCAAGCCTTGGCGCCGTATGGCAAGGGACTGGAGCTGGTGCCGGTGACCCATCCATCGGACCTGTATGTCGGTGAGCAGTTCGTCTTCGAGGTGCATTACGACGGCAAGCCGTTGCCGGCACAGAAGGTGGAAATCCACGCCGCACGCGGCGATGACGAGATCCAGTCGGCTCCAGTCGAGCTGACCACCGACGCTGCCGGCAAGGCCTCGTTCGCCTTGCAGCAAGCGGGCACCTATCTGGCCCTGATCCGCTACCGCGGCCCGGCACCGGCCGGGGCCGCTGCGCCGGAATACGGCAACAACTACACGCTCAGCTTCCGCGTGCTCGAACCCTAAGCCGCTTTCCAACAGGGATATCCCCGATGAAAACCTCCTTTGCTGTCGCCACGATGCTGGCTGCGGTGCTGGCCCCGCTTGCCTCGGCGCAGGCCGCCGCGCCGCCCGTGGTATCGCCGACGGTTACCGCTTTCCTGGCCCAATTCGATCCGGACAAGACCGGCGCAGTGAGCTGGAATGCGTTCGAGCAGTTCCGTCGGCAGCGCTATGACGCTACCGATGCGAACAATGACGGGCACGTCGATCGCCAGGAATACGTGGACGAATACCTGCAGCGCTTCGATGTGCGGCTGGCCGACGCACGTGCCGGCCACCTGCGCCAGACCGATACCCGATTCAAGGCGCTGGACCGCGACAAGAGCGGCAGCATCAGCCGCGCCGAGTTCGATGCCGCCGGTGAGCGCACCTGGGCTGGCTACGAGAAGAGTCAGGACGCGACCCAGGAAACCGCTGCCAGTGACAACCGCGATCCGCTGAAGATTCCAACCTCGCACACCGCCAACGGCATGCTGGAGCTGTACGACCGCAATGGCGATGGACTGGTGGAGCGCGCAGAGTTCGACGCTGCACGTAACGCGACCTTCGCCGCTGCCGATACCAACGGCGATGGCGTGCTGGACCTGGCCGAATACACCGCCGAGTTTGAAGGCCGGCTGGACGCGCAGCGCAGCAAGGTCCGCGCCGCGGCGAGCCGCCAGGCCGGCGTGCGTTTCGATGCGCTGGATACCGACAAGGATAGCCGCATGACCTTCGCCGAGTATCAGGTGTCCGGTAAGCGGCTGTTCGAGCGTGCTGACAGCAATGGCGACGGCATCGTCGACGCCCGCGATCCCGAGCCGGTTGCCGGTGCCCATTCGGCCAACGGCAACCGTTGAGCCTCGCGTGCCGGTCGCAGCTTGTGACCGGTCGCTCCAGTTTTTGAAATGACACGGCGCCTGCACGGCGCCGATGCCCCCCAGCCGGCATGGTCCATGTGATCGAGCAGCCAGGAACGGCGTATTCCCGCCATTACCTTTCTGTGGAGATATCTCATGAATCCAGCTGTATCACTGCTTGCGTTGGCCGTGCTGGCCAGCCTGTCCGGCACTGCCTGCGCCGAAGCGCTGGCTGACGCCTCGAACCTGGACACGGTCCGCGTCGAGGCCGAGCGGGCAAAGAAAAGCAAGTCGCGCAACCAGAACGTGACCGTGCTCAGCGCCGCCGATCTCGATGCCGAGATGGCCAACAACATGGAAGAGGCGATCCGCTACATCCCGGGCGTAAGCATCGTGGACATGGGCCGCTTCGGTGACAACGGCTTCAATATCCGTGGTCTGGAAAGCGACCGCGTGGCCATCACCGTCGATGGCCTGAGTCTGGCCGAATCGGTGGAGACAGCGCGCTCCTACGAGTTTTTCCGCAGCGGCCGCGGCGATGTGGACATCGATACGCTGAAGAGCCTGCAGGTGGTCAAGGGCGCCGATTCGATCACCTCCGGCAGCGGTGCGCTTGGCGGCGCGGTGGTGTTCACCACCAAGGACCCGGCGGACTATCTCAAGCCTGAAGGCAACGACACCCACGTAGGGGTGAAGTTCGGCTACAGCGGCTCCAACGACGAGAGCATGGGCACGCTGAGCTTCGCCAACCGCACCGGTATCGTCGAGTCGATGCTGGTCTACACCCGCCGCGAAGGCCATGAAAGCGAAAGCTGGTACGACAGCACGGTGGATCGAATCGGTGTCGGTCGGCGCACGCCGGACCCAGTCGACAGCACGCGTGACAACCTGTTGGGCAAGGTTGATCTGCAGTTGTCGGATGCGCACACGCTGGGCTTCATGTACGAGCGCGGCCGCGCCCACAACGAGGTCGACAATCTTTCCCGCGTGTACGCGCCGGGTTACCTGGAGCGCAAGGGCGACGATCGCAATGACCGCGACCGTTATGGCGTGACCTGGCAGTGGCGTGCAGGCAATGCCGTGTTCGACACCATGGATGCGCAGCTGGACCGCCAGATCACCGACAGTCGCGGCGTTACCCGCATTCTGGCCGGCAGCGGTTGCCCGGGTGGCGGTGCTCCCTGCAAGCGCAGCGAAGACCGCGCCACCGAGCAGACCCTGGACCGCGCAGCGCTGGATTTCAGCAAGGTGGTGGAAGGCCCGGTGCGGCATGACATCGGCTACGGCCTGGCCTGGCAGCAGCGCTACATCGATTACACCGCAGTGGACACCCGTTGGAATGCGGCTGGCGACATTGCCAGCGTGGAGCATGATCCGCGCCAGGTGCCCAAGACCGATGCCCGCTCCTGGAACCTGTACGTGCGCGACAGCCTGAGCCTGTTCGACGAGCGCCTGCAGCTCAGCGGTGGCCTGCGCTATGACCGCTACGATTACTCGCCGCAGGTAGACAGCACTTTTGTCGACAAGACCGGCAGCGTGCGTGACCTTCGCTTCCAGGCGCCGAGCTGGCAGGTGGGGGCGGAGTTCCGCTTCCTGCCCGACCATGCACTGTGGGCGCAGCTGGGCCGTGGCTTCCGTGCACCGAGCGTGGCAGATCTGTACTCGCCGACCAGCGCCAGCGCCGCGTTCGATGCAGTGAGCGGTGCACCGATCCAGCTCAACACTTCCATGTCCAATCCGGACTTGGACGCGGAGAAGAGCCTGAACATCGAACTGGGTTACCGCTGGACCACCGATCGCGCGCAGTTGGGGTTCTCGGTATTCCGCGACCAGTACGACAACTTCATCGAGACGGTGACCACGGCGGTGCCGTATGCCAATGGTTATCGCACAACGGCAACCGGCCCCGTGCAGTACACCTATAACAGCACGATGCCGGTCAATGCAGGCAAGGTGACGGTGAAGGGCGCCGAGCTTGAAGGGCGCTGGCAGATCGCCGATGCGTGGTCGTCGCGGATGGCGGCGGCGTACAGCAAGGGCGAGAAGCACAATGGTGATCCGCTGGAGAGCATCGTGCCCGCCAGCGCGGTACTCGGTGTGCGCTATGCACCTTCGCCGTTGTGGAACGTCAGCGCCAACCTGACCCACGCCTGGGGCAAGCGTGCCAGCGACGCCTACACCACATCAGCCAATGGCACGCAGGTGGTGCCGGCGTGGACAGGCAAGGCCGATGGCTACACGGTGCTGGACCTGACCGGCAGCTGGAACATCACCTCGCAGTTGCGACTGACCGCAGGCATCTACAACCTGACCGATCGCGAGTACTACCTGTGGCAGCGCGTGCGGGTGATCAACAAGGGCACCAACACCCTGTACGGCTACGTCAACGATGACGGCATCGGGCGTTACAGCGAGCCGGGTCGCAACGCCCGGGTCACGGTCGCGTACTCGTTCTGAGTCATGGGGGCTGAGCCCAGCCCCTTGCCGCTGCAACAACAGCGTGGAGCGCAGGTTTCGCGCTGTTGTTCTTTTGGGGGCCGGTGCGGGTTTGCATGCGGGCGACAACGCGTGCAGATGTTTCGCCCAACGTGTCCGGAACACCGGCTAAGCTCAGCTATCCGTACCGGAGGCTGCTGGCAATGCCGATTCGCACAGATTCAGGTCGTCGTCGCTTCATCACCCACTCCGCAAGCCTCGGCATGCTCGCCGCGTTGCCTTCGGCGCAAGCGCTGGCTGTCCCATGCAAGGGTGCCGCCAGCGGCAGCTGGATTCCGGACGACATATTCCTCGCCGAGTTGCCGCGGATCATGCAGGCCTTCGCGGTTCCCGGTGTTGGTATCGCCGTGGTTGAAGATGGTGTTGTGGCGTGGAGCAGGGGATTTGGCCTCGCCAATGCGCAGACGCAGACGCCAGTCGATGCGCGCACGGTGTTCGAGGATGCGTCGCTCAGCAAACCGATGTTTGCCTATCTGGTGATGCAGCTGGTGGAGCAGGGACGCATCGATCTTGACATTCCCTTGGTGGGCTACTGCCGCCCGGACTATCTCGGTGATCATCCGTGGCTTGCGCTGATCACCGCGCGCGATGTGCTGCGGCATACGACCGGTCTGCCCGACTGGCGCAAGTCGCCAGCAACCGAGAAGCTGGTGCCGATGGTGAAGCCTGGTACACGCATCAACTATTCCGGTGAGGCCTTCGTGTGGCTGCAACTGGTGGTTGAAGCAATCACCGGCCAGAGTCTGGATGAGTCGATGCAGATGCATCTGTTTGGTCCGGCTGGCATGAAGGACAGCAGCTATACGTGGAACGCGGATCTGGCAGCACGCTCTGTCTTTGGCCATCCCGCGCATGATCGTGTGGATGGCAGTGCACCACGACAGGTGATCCGCGAACAATGGAGCGTTGCTCAGCAGGTCGCGGATCGCTGGGGCAAACCGCTGTCCGCGTGGAGGTACGCAGATGCCGAACGCGCAATGCCGGAAGTGCTGGCGCTGGCGCCGCCGGGTTTGGTGACATGGCCGTGCGATATCCTCGCCAATGCAGCAGCGAGCCTGCGTACGACGATGCAGGATTACGCGCGCTTCCTGAGTCTGATGATGGCCGGGCGACAGCGCGCATCGTGGGAGATCAGTGAGGCTGCGCGGCAGGCGATGCTCACGCCGCAGATCAGCTTGCCTGGGCGATGGACCGAGAAAGGGCTGGGTTGGAACACGGAGCAGACCCGTGATGGCCCGGTGTTCTACCATTCCGGCAGCAACAGCGGCATCTTCAAGAATTTCGCCATTGGTGACGCGCAGCGCAGGCGAGGCATCGTGGTGCTGACCAACGGCGGCAGCGGCTCGTTCGTGCATCAGCGCGTGGTGCGTGCGGCGACGGGGTATGACCTGCTTTCCTATGATCTTTGACTCATCCTTCGTGACCTTATTGGCAACAACAGTTCTGGTGGGAGAGCGCCTGGCTGCCGGTTATGTAAACACTCCAATTCAGTGCATGACTCGAGGTTCTTGGATGACTCGCGTGGCTCAGGTTGATGCGGCTGGCTACTCGCCATCAGCTTGAAATCCAACCTTCTTGTGGCTGCCATCGCAGAAAGGTTTGTTGTTGGAGTGTCCACAGCGGCATAGCCAGGTTTCGGTGAGCCGGTCGATGGTGCGGCCGGTGCCGCTGACGACTTCGAGATTGCCAACCACGTGCAGCGGGCCGTTCCTGGTTGGATTCACCTTTAGCGGACCATCGCGTTGTGGCAGTGCTTCGGATTTCTTCTCCGCCGGTTCACCGGTAGCGATGAAGCCGCACTCGACATGGCGGTGATCGCAGAAAGGTTTGTTGTGCGATTCGCCGCAACGACACAGCGTGGCGCGCATGCCTTCGTCTTTGCCGGCGATCAGCAGGGGTGCGTTGAAGGCGAGCGGGCCGTTCTCACGGATATGCACCAGGTTCACCACCGGTGCCGGTTCGCTGTGCGTGCCGTCGTTGTATTCGTAGCGGATGGCACCGGAAGGGCAGTTGCGTGCGATTAGCTCCACTTCTTCCGGGGCGACTGCATCTGGGTGGATCCATTCACCCACCACATTCGGCACGAATACGTCCGGATGGCTGAGCACGCAGTTGCGTGAATGGATACAACGCTCGCCGTCGAAATGGATGGTGACGGTTTTGCCGCGTACGGTTTCGGTTGCCATGGGCTGCCTCCGCTTCGGAATGCGCAGTGTCGCGCAGGCGAGGTGAAGGCTGGCGTATACAGCTTGGTTTCTTTTGTAGGAGCGGCGTAAGCCGCGAAGCTGGTGCCAATGAGACAGCCATTGGACTGGGGGGCATGAAGGGGTACGAGCTTCGCGGCTTACGCCGCTCCTACAAAAGAAGGTTACTTGCGAACTGCCAGCACACCATCCAGCGCCAGCTCGGCCTTGAAGCCGGCTTTCTGCAGGCGGGTGGCGACTTCGCGGGGGACGTCGCGGCCGCTGGTGAGCTTGTTGGGGGCGCCGGTGTAATGGAACAGACGGCCGCCCTTGCGCAGCACGCGGGCGAGGTGATCGTAGAACACCTGCGAGTACAGTTCGCCGGCAATACCGAAGCGCGGTGGGTCGTGCAGGACGGCGTCCATCGAAGCATCGGCGATGCCTTCGATCTCCTTGGAGACATCACCGTGGTTCAACTGCAGGCGGCCACCTGCGTGTTCACCATCGGGATCCGGTGACCACGGATTCAGGGTGCGTAGCCACAGTACTTCCGTGCTCTTCTCGAACGAACGGATGCCCGCCACGCCTTCGTCCAGACAGCAGGCGGCGAAGTAACCCATGCCGCCGCAGGTATCGAGCACCTGTTTGCCGCGTGGCTCCACCAGCGCCACCTTGCGGCGGGCGTCGTCCAGCGGCGAAATCTGCGCGCTGACCAGCATCTTGATGCCGTCGATCTCGAAGGTGGGAATGCCCCAGTCGGTGGGCACCAGCTTGTACAGGCCGCTGCCGAAGCGCGAGGCGGCGCTGAACTCCTCGCCATCCCAGTAGTAGATGGTGCGGTCCTTGAGCTTGGCCGGCCACGGGTAGTGCTGACCGCGGTACTGCCAGCTGTCGGTGCTGAGGCTGACCGGTTCCTGGCTGCGGCCGAGGTCTAGCGAGACGCTGAACTCGCTGCTGCCTTTCTTCAGGGCGCTTTGCAGCTGCTCGAGCAGAGGGCGGGTTAGCAGGGGGCCGGTGTAGTGGGGCATGGGTGCGAAGCTGATGCGGGGGAGAGAATGCTACCGCAGGGTGGGTTTTGGGGTTTTGGTTCTGCTCGAAAGACACCCCTCCCCAGCCCTCTTGCCTGCGGCAAGGGGAGGGAGCTTCTGCCCCCTCCCTTTTGCGGAGCAAAGGGGAGGGCTGGGGAGGGGTAGCTTTGGACGTTCACTCAAGCCAGCCCAACCAGCACCCAGCAGCCCAAGCAGGCATAATTCGCGCCCCTCATCTTGATTCTGCCAGCGCTGCCGCACCTCATCGGCCAGCACTGGCGGCCAGCCCGTATGTCCTCCCTGCATTCTGAACTGGCGCAATGGCGTGCCAATCCCCTGCGTGAAATGTTGGCCGGCGCCGTGGCCACCTTCGCGCTGATCCCCGAGGTCATCGCGTTCTCGTTCGTGGCCGGGGTGGACCCGCAGGTTGGCCTGTTCGCTTCCTTCGTGCTGAGCATCGTCATCGCGGTGTTCGGTGGGCGGCCGGCGATGATCACGGCGGCTGCCGGCTCGGTGGCCTTGGTGGCGGCACCGCTGATCAGTGCGCATGGTCTGCCGTATCTGTTTGCCGCCGGTCTGTTGGCCGGCGCCATCCAGATCGTATTTGGCGTGCTGCGGCTGGGCGTATTGATGCGCTTTGTCAGCAGCTCGGTACGCACTGGCTTCGTCAATGCGCTGGCCATCCTGATCTTCGCCGCGCAGATGCCGCAGCTGCACGGCGCCACTGCCGCCACCTGGGCGATGCTGGCGCTGGGCCTGCTGGTGATCTATGGGTTGCCGCGGCTATCTTTACCGGGCGTGCGGGCGATTCCCTCCCCGCTGATCTGCATCGTGGTGCTTAGCGTGCTGGCATCGTGGCTGAAGCTGGATCTGCCCACCGTCGCCGATCTGGGCAAGCTGCCGGACGCGCTACCGCAGTGGATGGGTTTGCCGTCGTTGCCGTTTGATCTGGAGACGCTGCGCATCATTGCGATGCCTGCGTTGGCTATCGCGATGGTGGGCTTGCTCGAATCGATGATGACGGCGCGCGTGGTCGATGAGCTCACCGATACGCCAAGTTCCAAGAGTCGTGAGTGCACCGGCCTGGGTGTAGCCAATATCACCGCCAGCCTGTTCGGCGGCATCGCCGGCTGCGGCATGATCGGGCAGACCGTCGGCAACGTGAAGTACGGCGGACGTGGTCGGCTGTCGACCTTGTTTGCTGGCGTGTTCCTGCTGGTTTTGATGGTGTTGCTGAAGCCATGGGTTGGGCAGGTGCCGGTGATCGCACTGGTCGCGATCATGGTGATGGTCAGCGTGTCCACGTTTGATTGGCGCAGCCTTGGCGCCTTGGTACGGCATCCGCGCCTGTCCGGTGTGGTGATGCTGGCGACGGTGGCGGTGACGCTGGGCACGCACAATCTGGCGGCCGGTGTTGGCGTTGGTGTGCTGCTGAGCGGTGTGTTCTTCGCGCTGAAGGTAGCGCGCCTGCTGCGTGTGGAAGCGCTGGATCAGGCTGATGGCAGCCTTCGCTATGTGGTGCGCGGGCAGGTGTTCTTTGCGTCTGCTGACGCCTTCATTGATGCCTTTGATCCACGCGTTGCTGAAGGGCGTGCGGTGACGATTGATCTATCTGGTGCGCAGCTGTGGGATATCACCGCAGTGGCGGCTTTGGAGAAGGTGGTCAGCCGCTATCGCCACCATGGTGTGAAGCCGCGTGTGCTGGGGTTGGATCGACAGGCGCGGTCACTGATGCGGCGGGTGCTGCGTGAGGGTGAGCTGGCTGTAGACGACCTGCCTTTGTAGGAGCGGCGTCAGCCGCGACGCCGGTGGAACTGCCGATCACCAGGTTGATTGCAATTACAGGATCTTCTTCGGCCGGTAGTTCGGTGGTTTCGCGGTTTGCACCGCTCCCACAAGCGTTGGCCGCAGGTGATGTTGTTGTGGGAGCGGCATCAGCCGCGAAGCTGATGCACTTGCCGGTTGCCTGGGAGTTTGCAATTGCAGGAACTTTCTCGGCGGATGGTGCAGTGGCTTCGCGGCTTACGCCGCTCCTACAAACAGCGCGGGTTACATCACGTCCCAGGCGTAGCCGCCGCGCTCCAGTACCGATGCGGCCAGCGATTCGACGATGTCGTCTTCGTTGCGCTCCAATCCGCGTACGTTGCGGGCCATGCGCCGACGCGCCTGGCGGGCAAACAGGCGGGCGATCTTCACCGCGTCTTCGGCCGCTGGGTGTCCCGCCTGCAGCAGGCTCTCCACGCGCGACAGCACGCACAGGCCGACGAACAGGTCGATGGCGATATCGGCTACACGCTTCTGCGCATGCTGCTGGTCGGCGATCTTCTTGCCGTGCTTGCGCAGCAGCCGGTCCGAGGCCTTGGACAGTTCCACTGTGTACTTCTCGCACAAGCGCGCCAGCGGCCGCAGTGCATCGTTGAGCGGTGCACGAATACGGCCGGTGCCGTAGCCGGTAGCCTCGCGCACGCGGCGGCCAGCGTAGTCGCTGAGCACGCCGAAGCCCTTGATCGGGTCGTTGAAGATGCCTCCCACCGCGGTCTGCAGTTCGCTCAGGGTCGCGCCGACGCCCTTCAAACCGTTCAATGCCACGTACAGGCGCAGGATCTCGTTGGTGCCTTCGAAGATCGACAGGATGCGTGTGTCGCGGGTCATCTGCTCATAGGGCAGTTCGCGCATGAAGCCGTTGCCGGCTGCGATCTGTAGCGCCTCATAGCAGCTGCGTTGCACGGCTTCGCTGGCGAAGATCTTGCTCATCGCCGCTTCCACCGAGTAATCGCTGCGACCGCTGTCGATCAGGTGCGCCACCATCCACACCGTGCTTTCGGCGGCGAAACAGTCGGCGCTCATCTGCGCGATCTTCTCGCGCACCAGGCCGAACTCGGCAATCGGCTGGCCGAACTGCTTGCGTTCATTGGCCTGGGCGCAGGCCATGCGGATCAGCGCACGCATGCCGCCCACGGCGCCGCCACCCAGACCGGTGCGGCCGCTGTTGAGGATGTTCATCGCCACCTTGAAGCCCTTGCCGACCGGGCCCAGCACATTGGCCGCGGGAACGCGCACATCGCTGAAGGCGACGGTGGTGGTGGACGAGGCGCGGATGCCCATCTTGTCTTCGTGTGGGCCGTGCCTGACACCTTCCCAGCCGGCTTCGACGATGAAGGCGGTGACCTTGCCTTCGGGCGTGTCGGTGCGCGCGAACACGGTGTAGAAATCGGCAATACCGCCGTTGGTGATCCAGATCTTCTCGCCGCTCAGCGTCCAGCTGCCGTCATCGTTGCGCTGTGCCTTGGTGCGGATGGCGGCCGCATCGGAGCCGGCGCCGGATTCGGTCAGGCAGAACGCGGCGATCATCTCGCCGCTGGCCAGCTTGGGCAGGTAGCGCTGCTTCTGCTCGTCATTGCCGAACAGCAACAAGCCCTTCATGCCGATCGAGCTGTGCGCGCCTATGGTCAGCGACACCGAGCTGTCATGGCTGCTGGTCTGGCCCAGCACGCGCGCATAGGCACCGTTGGAGAGCTCCAGCCCGCCATATTCCTCGGGGATGATCAGGCCGAACAGGCCCATGTCGCGCAGCGCCTGGATGAACTCAGGCGGCTGCTCCGCATCGCGGTCGTACTGGCGCAGCTCGGCGGTCTTGTCGGCGAGGAACTCGTCGATGGCATCGGTCATCGCGCCCAGCATCTCGCGGTCACGCTCGCGGATCTGCGGGTAGGGGAACAGGACATCTTCGGCGATATGGCCAAAGAACAGCTGCTTGGCGATGCTTTCATCCAGGTTCTGTGCTGCAACGGTATTCACGTACGGCTCCTTGTGCTGCGAACGATGACGGCGTTTGCCCGATGATGACCCACTCTTGCCACAGGTTCACACATTCAAAGGGCACAATCGTGGAACTCGTTGTGCTCTTGTCGGTCTCTGCTGTGTGCGGATGTACCGTGACAGGGCCGGTTGTTGCTCTGCGTCGTGTTTTTGATGGAGTTGCATGCGTTCTGACCGTTCAGCCGAACCGCTATCGACCCGACTGACCGCCGGCGTCGTTGCCTTGGCACTCATGTCAGGGCTGGCGCGCCTTATGTTGCAGCTGCCAGAGCTGAACGTAGCGCGGGAAGAGGCGCGGATCCAGCTGCGCTGGTTGACACCGTCAACGGCGCCTGCCGTGGAGTCGCTCCCGCAACAAGCGACGACAGCAGCCGTGTCGGATGAGCAGGCCGCGCCGGTCGCGGCAGTGGTCGATGGGCGAGCGGTTGCGGCCAATGTGCCATCTGCGTCGGTAGCGGCTGCAGCGACCGCTGCGAGCGTACCTGCGGCAGCGCAGGTGGGGTGGTCGCAGCGACTGTATGGCAGGGACGGCAACTTGGCGGTGCCCAAGGACGGCGCTGATCCACGCCAGAAGAGTGCGACCGAACGCGTGTTCGAACACCGTGATGAACTGGCTACCGGCGTTGGCGAGCGGCCGCTGGAGAAAATGGTCTCCGGCATGTTCGAGGACAAGACCAAGCCGCCGACCCTGGGCCAGATTGGTGCGCGGGTGATTCATGGCCCGGACATTCAGCCTGCGCAGGCACGGCGTCCACCGGAGGTGGCGTTCAATCCCCGACTGCACGAGCGGCCGTCTGATCTGGGTAGCGAAGCTACCGGAGATGCCTATAAGGCGGCGCCCATCCGTTACGAAAAAGCGCCGGACATGAAGGGTGAAGCCAGCCGCCGCATTCGTGTTGCGCTGGGCGCACTGGAGCAGCGCTATCCGCGTTGCAATGGGCAGCAGCGCCGGCAGTGGCTTGCCCCGGTGATGACGCACCTGGATGCGCTGCAGCGCGCTGAGTACCGTTTCAACAATGGCGCCGATCCTGTGGAGGCCGAGCACAGCCTGCTCAGTGCGGCCGACAGCGCCTACGACATGGCCCGGCGCGCACTGTGGGATGCCGAGCGGCGCATGAAAATGTGCACTTGAGCGGTGGTCATCGCGGGCCAGTGGCGAGCCTTGCCGTCGTCATTGCCGGTGCCCATTGATCAGGCTGTGCGTCATGCGGCGGACAAACCGGGACAAACCAGGACGACTTTTCTAAGTTATTGTCTTTGAATGATTTTTTGACGGTTTTGCATGCCTAGAATCGGGGGTCTTCCCTTTCTGGTGGTGCGATGAAGTCGATCGGTCTGTTGTTCTCCGCGCTGGCGCTTGTTTCCACATTCGGCTGTCAGGCAACGCCAGTGCCGGTGCCGTCCGCAGGTGTGGGCGTTGCTCCCGGGCATAGCCATGCGCTGCCCAAGCATGCGCTTGTTGGCTATCTGCACAACTTCGACAACGGCGTGGGCTTGTTGCCGGTTGGCAAGGTGGATGAGAGCTGGGACGTGATCGTGCTGGCCTTCGCTGATGACAAAGGCGAGGGCAAGGTTGCGTTCAACCCCGATCCCGCGCTGGACCGTACGCAGCTGATCGCCGATATCGCTGCCAAGCGCGCGCAGGGAAAGATCGTGGTGCTGTCGTTCGGTGGCGAGCTGGGCACGGTGACCCTGAACACTCAGCGCGATGAGGACAATTTCGTCCGCACCACCGCCGACGCGATCAATACCTATGGCTTCGATGGCATCGATGTTGATCTGGAAAAGATTGCTGGTGTGGTGCACGGCGCACCGGTTACGCCGCACCTGATCTCGGCGGTGAAGCGCCTGCACGGCATGTACCCGAACCTGTATGTGTCGATGGCGCCGGAGCACCCGTATGTGCAGGGCGGCATGGTATCGATGGAGGGTATCTGGGGTGCGTATCTTCCGCTGATAGATGGCCTGCGCGAGGAATTGGACCTGCTGCACGTGCAGCTCTACAACAACGGCGGCCTGCCCACGCCTTATCGCGCGGAGAAGTATCCAGGTGGCAGCGTGGACATGATGGTGGGCTCCGCCAGGATGCTGATCGAAGGGTTTGATCTGGCCGGTGGCAAAGGACGCTTTGCTGGGCTGCGTGCGGACCAGGTTGCCTTGGCGCTGCCGTCGGGCCTGCGCGCTGCAGGCAATGGTTATGCGACACCGGCGGATATCAACCGCGCCTTCGATTGCCTGACCACGGCTACTCAGTGTGATGAGGTGAAGCCGAGCCAGCCGCATCCGGATTTTCGTGGGGTGATGACCTGGTCGATCAACTGGGATGTGGTCGATGGGCGTGCGTTCTCGGGTCCGGTGGGCACGCATCTGCGGGCGGCGCAGGGGCGTTGATTGCGGCGGGAGCTTTTTTGATTTTGGTTTTTTAGTTGAAGCAAAAGCAAAAGCAAAAGCAAAAGCTCCCCTCATCCGGTGCTTCGCACCACCTTCTCCCGTGAACGGGAGAAGGGAAGGCCAACGCCAACGCCAAAGTCAAAGTCAAAGTCAAAGTCAACGCCAACGCCAACGCCAACGCCAAAGTCAAAGTCAAAGTCAAAGTCAAAGCCAAAGCCAAAGCCTAAGCCAAAGCCAAAGCCAAAAGCCAAAAACCAAAGCCAAAAGCCAAAAACCAAAAGTCGGTCTATCCGCTTCTCTGATGCTTGCGCTCTCACTCCACCCAGAAATGCACCAGCGTCACCAGCTCATCACTGCGAAACCCGGGATACAAGCGCCGCATCACCGCCAGCAATCCCGCAGGCGTACGGCACCCCGGATCATGCTCATCGCGCAGATCGGCTTCATCCAGGGCATCAAAGGCCCGCAGCTCGGTCTGCAGTGAGATTGGACCAATCTGGCGGCCTTCACCCAGTTCGATACACGCCTGCGCCACCCCATGCCAGCGTGCGCCGCGCCGTACGCTGGTATTGCGTCCGGTATGGAACTGGGGGTTATCGAAGCCGAGCAGGGGCACGGTCATGGGGGATGGAAGGGGCTGGAAAGCAGGTATTCATTCTGGACGCGATTGGCGGCTTTTTCATCACCTGCCGTTCAAACAGGCAGGCTCAGCATCGTCTCCTTCCTCACGATTGGATCTGGCCCCATGCCGCGCGCGGCCGCACTTGTGCTGTTGCTGCTGTTGTACGGGCTGTGCGCGCCGTTGCAGGCACGCACGGTGTACCGCTGCGTGCAGAAAGGCACGGTCAGCATGGCCACTGCGCCGGAGCCGGGCTCCAGTTGCAAGGCCATCGAGATCGATGACAACGCCGTGCAGACGCCCAATCTCTGGGGAAACTTCGGTGTGTTCAGTGGCACCCTGTACGAGCGTGAGCAGGATGGCAAGCTGGTTTATTCGACCCGCAACCTGCCGGGCTCGATACCTTACCTGCGCTTCACCGTAGCCACGCCGCCGGGTGAGCCGGCCCATGAAGGTCTGGGCCGGGTAGGCACGCCGCAGTTGAACCGGCACGCCCCGCAATTCCGCGCCGCTGCCAAAGCCACCGGCGTGGATGATGCCTGGTTGCGTGCAGTCGCCCATGCCGAAAGCGCATTCGATGAAAAAGCGGTGTCGCCCAAGGGCGCGCAGGGGGTGATGCAGTTGATGCCGGAGACGGCAACCGAGTACGGGGTGAGTGATCCCCTGTCCCCTGCACAGTCCATCAGCGGTGGTGCGCGCTACATGAAGTCGCTGCTGCGTCGCTACAACGGTGACCGGACCTTGGCGGCAGCGGCTTACAACGCCGGAATCGGTGTGGTTGCGCGCTATGGCGGGGTGCCGCCGTATGCGGAGACGCGGCAATACGTGGACAAGGTGCTGGCCTTGTATGGGCGTTACCGGGAGGCGATGGGGACGGGGCCGGAGAAGCCTGCTTTGTAGTGGGTTTTTCGGGGGCGAGAAAGGCAAAAAAGGAGCAAAGGCACCCCTCCCCAGCCCTCCCCTTGCCTGCGGCAAAGGGAGGGGGCAGTTCGCGCAGCGCCGCAGCTTTGGCGTGAGCTCCCTCCCTTGCGCAGCAGGGGAGGGTTGGGGAGGGGTGCTTTTGCCCTGGCTTCAATTCTCAGCAGCAGCCAGCCCAGCCTCAAGCAACCGCAACTGCTCCCAGCCAACGTGATGCATCAGCTCGCGCACCACCACCAGCGCGGCGACGAAAGCCGGGTTCTCGGGTACATCCAGGCTCTTTGCCGGCATCCCCGCCGCCACCTGTGCCAGCTGGTTGAATGCCCGCTCGACTTCGTCGATGTCCAGCTCCCAGATCGCTTGCGGTGGATAGCCCAACACGCCTGGCAGGGGAGCCAGCACCGCATCGGCACACTCCAATACCTCCAGCGAATCCAGGCGCAGGGCTGGAATCCATGGCATCAGGGCATCTTCGGTGCTGGCGATGGCCTGTTCCATTGCCTGCTCCGTAGGCGGGAAATGCTGCAGTCCCGCCTCCAGCAGCGAGGGCAGTGACAGCGACAGGCTGATATCCGTGCTCTGCCCAGCTTGCAGGCGGATCGCCTCTTCTTGCAGATATAGATGCATACGGTTCTCCACCATGCAGGGCTTTCGGCGGTTTCGCCGCGGGCCGTGAGCGTCTATCGTGCCGGGTCCGTAGTTGGTTGGGTGTACATGGATCGCAAACATTGGGTAATTGCCGTCATCGCCGTGACCGGCGCCGCGCTTGCTGCCACCTTCGTGTGGTCACCGCAGGCGCCCGCGCCAGCTGGCCCTCCGCCGACGCCGTTGGGCTGGCAGGCGCAGATCGAGCTGCTGGGCGGTGACGGCGTGGCGGGCAACAGCGCCGGCAAGCCCGCACAGACCCGCTTCAGTGATCCCTGGGGACTGGCGATGGGCGGTGGCCTGTTGTTCCTTGCCGATGCCGGCGACAACAACCGCATTCTCTACCGCGGCATGGACGGTGCCTTCCAGGTTCTGGCCGGTGGCATTGAAGGCTTTGCCGACGGGCAGGGCACTGCGGCGAGGTTCAATACGCCGTCGGGCATCGCTCTGGATGCGCAGGGCAATCTCTATGTAGCCGACACCGGCAACCACGCCATTCGCAGGATCAGCGCGCAGGGTCAAGTCACTACCGTGGCCGGTGATGGCACGCCTGGCTTCGCTGATGGCAAGGGCGCGCAGGCGCGCTTCAATGGGCCGATGGGCGTGGCGGTGGGCGCGGACGGCCGCGTCTATGTCGCCGATACCTGGAATGACCGCATCCGCGTGATTGCTGCCGACGGCACGGTCAGCACCCTGGCTGGCGGTGCACTGCCGGGCTGGGAAGACGGGCAGGGTGCGCAGGCGCGTTTTGATACACCGACCGACCTGAAGTTTGACAGCCACGGCAACCTCTGGGTCGCCGACCTGCAGAACAACGCGCTACGCACGGTCAGCAGCACCGGCATGGTCAGCACCCGCGTTGGCATGCCCAACGCCGATAGGGTGCTGTGGGGACCGATGACCCTGGCCATTACCCATGACGACGTGGTCTACATTGGCGAGCGCCTCAGCGGCCGCGTGGTGCAGCTGTCGCCGCATGGCCATCTGGTGGCCGTCGCGGGCAACGACGCGCAGCGTTTTGCGCGCCCTGCAGGATTGGCGCTGGCGCCGGACGGCAGCCTGCTGCTGAGCGACGCCGATGCATACCGTCTCCATCACCTTGTGCCACACATCGCGACGAAGGCTGATGTGCCGCCGCAGCTTGGGCCCTCGTCCGATAATCCTCTGCCTGCCAACCAGGGCCGCTGGCCATTGGCACCACAGCTGGGCTGGCATGAAGTGACCGGTACGCTGGGCGAGGTGCGTGGCAACTTCAGCGGCGAGAGCCGCCACCACCTGCACAGTGGTTTCGATGTGCGCGGTGATGTGGGTCAGACTGTGTTGGCCATCGCCAGTGCCAAGGTCAGCAGCCCGGCATCGACCTGGACGCTGGGCGGCCAGGCCGAGGGCCTGTCATTGGACAAGCTCGATTACATCCACATGAAGGTTGGCCGCGATGCAGCCAACCGAGCGCTGGACCCAGCGCGCATGCAGCTCGTCTACGACGAAGGTGGTCAGCTGGATCGCGTGCGCGTACGTCGTGGCACGCGCTTCCAGCCCGGTGATGCATTGGGCAGCATCAACAACCAGGCGCATGTGCATCTTGCCGTAGGTCCGTCCAGCTATGAGCGCAACGCGGTGCGTCTTGGCTTTTCCAACTACGCCGATCATGTCGCCCCGAAGATCGACGACATCGCCCTGCTCGACAGCAACAACCAGCGGTTGATCGACAAGGTCGATGGGCGCCTGCAGGTGTCGCGCGATAGCGGTGGCCTGCAGCTGGTGGTCGAGGCCTGGGACCAGGTCGACAACAACCTGCCTCGACGCCGGCTTGGCCTGTACAGCCTGGGCTACCAGATACTCGATGCCACCGGCCGCGCGCTGCCTGGCTACGAACAGCCCCGTACCAACATCATCTTCAACCGCATGCCACCGCAACGCGAAGCGGTGAAGCTCGCTTATGCGGCGGATAGCGGCATCACCGTGCATGGCAGCAGCAGCAGTACCCGCTTCCGGTATGTGCTGACCAATACCGTGCGTGATGGCCTGTTGGGAAGTGGTGAACTGCAGCCGATGGAGCTGCAGCCGGGTAACTACACGATTCGCATCACTGCGAAGGACTACAGTGGCAATCAGGCTGTTGCCGGCAGCACGCTCGATATCAGCATTACGCAGTGATTGCGCGCACGCCCCTGTTCGATAGGTGGAAGAATGGCCGGTTGCGCTGATCGGAGGTGGCCACGGATGGAATCACCCGTGGCTACCCCGCTTCGGCGCGTTGTTTACCAGTCGTACTGCAGCTGCAGGCGGGCGTAGCGTGGCGTGGTGTAATACTTGCCGGCCCGGTAGTTGTAGAAATCGGTAATCGTGCCTGCCGAGTTGTACGAATACCTGGTTTCATATACCTGCAACGGTTTGATCGAGTTGAAGGCATTGAGTACTGACAGCTGCATGCTCAGGCCCTCAGCCCACTTCGGCTTGTAGACAGCATTGGGGCTGAAGTTGAGTGTCCACGGCGTACGGCCGGAGCCGCCCAGCCTGGAGATGTCGTCTTCGCCAATGTTGCAGGTGTGGAATACGCCGGCATAGCCGTATTCGGCACCGAATGTTCCCATGCCACCGCCGAGGCAGCTGATCGGTGCGCCCGATTGCACCTGGATGTTGGCACCCACCTGCCATTCATCGTTGAAGTTGTAGCCGCCATAAAGCTTGAAGGTATGGCGATGGTCGTTGAACAGGTAACCATCGGCGCCGTACATGAGCTCGGCGAAATCGAAATCCGAGGTGGTGCCGGTATCGCTCTGGCCATTGGTACTTTTCACCAGGCCTTCGTAGTTGCCGCTGAGCTTGGCCCAGGTGTAGTTGAAGCTGGCATACCACTTGTCGGTGTGTTTCTCCGCAGCCAGGGTCAATGCCTTGTAGTAGCGCTTGGCCTCCGGGCCCAGCTTGTCGGCGGCGACGGTGAGGGTTTCAGCGCTGCCGTTGCCGTCCACATCCAAGCTCAGCGTCAGGTCCTGGCCCGGGTTGTACAGGTAGCAGCCGGGTAGCCCTTCGCGTATGCCCCATTCATCGCCCCAGCTGGAGACGTCATAGCCGGCGTCCTCGGCAGCGTTGTACAGCTGGCGCGTATCGCAGGTGTCATCAATGACATTGTTGACGCGCCGATAGGTGGCTTTTGCACTGAGCGTCCATGCGTCGAGCCAGCTTGTGTCCGAGTGCAGCTCGTACTGGTAGCCGAGGATGGCCTCATCCTGCGTGTAGGGCTTCAGGCCCTTGCTGGCGACGGCCTTCGGGTCCGGGGTGCTGCCGCCTTCGCCATTCACGACAAAGTCGTACGCGCCGTCAGCATAGGAGCCGGTGACATTGGGCACGCCGGTGACCGCGTCAAAGCCGTCATAGCTGTAGTAGTTGTAGGTGTAGTACGAGGCGGATGCGGCGCGCAGGGCAACGTTGGCAGCGATCGGCAACGAGTAGCGACCCAATGAGGCGTACAGCTTGCTGCTGCCATCGCCGGACAGATCCCACGAGACGCCTAGACGCGGCTGCCAGATGTTGTCCTGCTTGACGAACGTGGCGCCCGAGCCGTTCTTGTTCTCGAACGAGTCGTTGCGGATACCGACGTAGAGCATGAAGTTGTCGGTGATCTGCCAGTGGTCATCCAGGTACCAGGACTTCTGGTCGATGCCAATCCCGCCGCCAGTGCGGAAATTGATCAGGTAGGCATAGGCTGGGGTCAGCCGCCAGTACGCGCCCGCCGAATAGGATGTACCTGCGGTGGAATCCCAGTCTTCGTCGCTGTAACCGCCGCTGATCTTGTGCTTGCCAAGCTGCCACTCCAGGTCGAGGCGGGTGTTGCTGCGCTTGTCATGGCCGCCCTGCATGTTGACGACGTCGGTTGGGGCGCAACCAATCTGCGAGCCGCTGGTACCGATCACATACGGGCATGCACCACTATTGCCGTCGATGCTGCCATCGTAGGAACTCACGGTGCCATCGGGGCTGATGGTGAACTGTGAGTTGCGGTTGCGCATCTGCCCGTACTGCAGCGACGCGGTCAGGGTGTCGGTCAGGTAGCTGGTCCATTTGAATATGTCGGTCTGGCCGCCACTCTTGCCAACCAGTTGCCCCAATGCCCTGGTCCTGGACGGCTCGCCGTGGCTGCCATCGTTGCTGTAAGCGGCCTGGAAGTAGTCATAGGTATAGCGGCTGCTGTTGTCAAAGCCGGTGTATTCGATGTGATTCGCATCATTGGGGTACCAGTCGAGTTTGACCAGCCAGTACGGGGTCTTCGACTCGTAGTCGTAAGCAGTGACGTCCAATGAGGTTGGAACCACCGGCGTATCCGGGTCAGCGGCATTGCGTATCTGGCTGCCAACGCGTGCCCCGTAGAGGGTTTGTTTGGAGTCACCAAACTCGCCCAAGGCGAACACGAACAGTTTGTCCTCGATCAGCGGCCCACCAACCCAAGCGGTATAGGTGTTGGTACTGCTGCTGTTCCTGTCGTAGGAGCGCAACAGGCTGCCATCGGTGCGGAAGGTATCCGGCGCTTTCTCGCGCAAACCGGCGGGAGCGCCTGCCCAGCTGAAACCGCCTTTCCATTCGTTGCTGCCGCGCTTGACGTTGACTGAGGCAACGCCGCCGGTGGAGAAGCCATAGGCGGCGCCGTAGCCACCGGTCTGGACATCGAGCTGGTCGATGGCCTGGAATGGCACCTCCGAGAACGACAGGCTGTCGTACAGATTGGTGACGTTGAAGCCGTCGACGTAATAGCTGTTTTCGGCCGCCGACGCGCCACCGAACGAGGCCGGGCCGAAGTAGCCTGAGCTGGCAACCGTGCCGGGTGTGAGCAGCGAGATGCTGGTTATGTCGCGGGCAACCGGCAGGGTATTGAGCTGCTCGGCGGAGAAGGTGGTACGGGTTTCTACGCTGGTAGCGTCAATCTGGTTCGGCCAACGCCCCCGTACGGTGATTCGATCCAGTGAGGTGGCGCCCGCTGCTGCTGCCAGGTTGGCTGTGCTTGCCTGCCCCGCGATCACCTGAACTCTGCCAGTGCTGACCAATGTATCGCCGTCCAGCGTTGACACCTCGTATTCGCCGATGGGCAGTGCTGAAATGCGGAACCTGCCATCGGCTGCAACCAGCACCTCGCGTGCGCTGCCGGTGGTCAGATTCTTTACCTGTACCCGCTGTGATGCGGAGCCATTGCCGATGATGTCGCCGGTGGTGCTTTGCGCGTAGGCCGGCGCCACGCATGCAGCGAGCATCAATGCCAATGTGATGCTCTGGAGGATGTTTCTGTTCTGCGTGCAAGTGCTCATCGAATCCCCTCAAGGAAGTAGTTGCCCGGTGACTTTCAGACTCAGCGCTGCGAGTGCGTGGCTGTCGACGCTCTCACGAGAATTTGGCGACTCAGTCTGTTGCCTGACAAATTACGGCGGCGAATATGAGGGTCTTTGCTTTTTTTTATGGCTTTTTTTCATCTGTCGATTTCATGAACAACGTGCTTCAAGCGACAGAATGTTCGGCAATGGACTTGTGTTTTCATTGTGCTGACTGGTGCGGGTACAGCAGTTCGCAATATTCCAATCGCGGGTGAAAAAAAACCCCGGCGCTGGGCCGGGGTTTCAAGTACATCGTCAATGAGAGATTGCTTTGCTACTTCGCTTCCCGATCAGAAGTCGTAGGACGCAGTCAGACGGACCGAACGCGGGGCGGTGTAGAACGTGCCGATGCCATAGGTCTCCGAGATCTTCTTCGGGCCCACTTCGTACGAGGGATCGCTCTGCAGCGGCTTCAGTTCGTTGAAGACGTTGAAGACATTCAGGCCGAATGCAAGCTTGTGCTCGGCGAAGGCCGGGCGGTACTGCACACCCAGATCGAGGCGCTTGGTCCACGGCTGGCGACCTGCATCACCCGGACGCGACGGCTTGCCACCGCAGTAGTGATAAGCGGACTCGTAGCCCATCGGATCGTTGATATCGGTGCCGTAGTAGCCCAGGCAGCTCTTCGGCATGCCCGAGGCGACGCTCAGCGTTGCCGACGCGGTCCACTCATCGTTGAACTGATAGGCAGCAAAGCCCTTCAGCTGGTGGCGACGATCGTTGGCCAGGTAACCACCGGCGTACTCCATCAGGTAGGAGCCGTCCCAGTCCTGGGTCTTGGACACGTCATCCTGACCGATATCCGACTTCACCTGGCCTTCGGTGTTGCCGAAGCTGCGCGACCAGGTGTAATCCAGGCGGCCGTACCACTTGTCGCTCATCGGGTGTTCCAGGAACAGGTCGATGGCGACGTAGTCACGCTTGGCCTTCTGGCTGCCGAAGCCCCAGTCGTGGCCGCTCATCTGCAGTTGGGTGTAACCCGAGCCGTCGACGTTGGCCAGCATGAAGGTGTTGGTCTTGCCCGGGTTGAAGATCAGGCAGCCCGGGATAGTCACCGAACCCGGGTCCACGCCAGCGGCGGACAGCTTGTCGGCCATGCGGTCCGGATCGCAGACGTCATCAATGGCAGCCTGCAGACGGCGATAGGTAACCTTGGCGCCGGTGTTCCAGGATTCACCCACGGTCTTTTCGAAACCGAGGATCAGTTCGTCCTGGTACTGCGACTTCAGGTCGGTTGGCGCGACCGAGTACGGATCCGGTGCAACGCCGTATTCGTTGTTCGACGACACCGGACCCGGGCCCAGTGCATGCAGACCAGTCGGGTTGCCGTCAGCATCGATTCCCGAGTAAGTGAAATACTCGCGGGTATAGGTGGATGCAGACGCGCCGCGGATGGCCACGCTGTTGGGCAGGGCCAGGTAGTAACGGCCAAGGTTGGCGAACACCTTCAGCGAGGAATCACCGAACACGTCCCAGCTCACGCCGGCGCGCGGGGCCCACTGGTCACCGCTTTCAACATAGGCAACCGCCGCGCTGTTGAAGTTGGTGAACTTGTCGTTGCGCAGGCCCAGCGTGACCAGCCAGTTCGGGGTGATCTGCCAGCGGTCTTCCAGGTAGTAGGCCTTCTGCTCCACGCTCATGCTGGTGGTGGTGGAGAAGATGTACTTCTGCACCATGTAACCCTCGCCGCCGGGAGCTGCGATGTTGAACTTGCTGTTCGGCGATTCGTTTGGATCGACCTGCGAGTAGATCCACGCATAGCCCGGGCCGGTCATCGACTGGCCTTCGTTGTGCGCGTTGTAGTACATGTTGTCGATACCGGCGGTCAGCTCGTGGTTGCCGATGCGGTATTCCAGATCCACGCGAAGGCCGCGGGTCTTGCTGCCTGCGTCGCTGGCCTTGCCCGCATTGGTGGCCTGCGAATTGCGGATCGGTGAGCCGCCGGTGATCAACGGGTCCTGATAGGCGGAGCCACTGATGTACGGCAACGGCGAGTCGCTGGGGTTGGACGCAAGGTTGTCCTGCTTGCTGCGGCCGTAGGTAGCGCTCAAGGTCAAGTCATCGGTCAGGTAGCCGGTGTACTTGAAGATGTCGAAGGTGTCCTTGATCTTGGTGGTGTTCGGATAGACACCGGTACGGCCACCGCCGCTCAGGTCATCGTAGTCGAACGCGGTGTAGTAACCGGCCTGGCGGTCGGTGTTCTGGATGCGGGTGTATTCCAGCGTGTTGTTGTCGTTGATGTTCCAGTCGATCTTGCCGTAGAACTTCGGCGAGCTGTAGCTGTAGTTGTTGCGTGCCTGCTGCGCCGACTCGATGTTGTTGGTGGACACGCCATCGGTCTTGTCGGCCTCGGCGGCGAGGTGCACGAACAGGCGATCTTCGATCAAGGGGCCGCTGACGTAGCCGCTGTAGGTGGTCTGGGTCTTGCCGTCGCCATCGCGGTAGCGGTAGATGGAACCGTCACGCGGGTACCAGACGTCGCGCGGCGAAGCCGAAAGGCTTTTCGGCGACCAGGTGGTCTGCACGCCGAATTTCCATTCGTTGGTGCCACGTGAGCCGAGCTGGTTGATCACGCCGCCGGTGGAGCGGCCGTAGCTCGCGCTGTAACCACCGGTATAGGTTTCCTGCTGATCAATGGAGCCGTAGGGTAGGCTGACGCCGCCCAGATAGTTCAGCGGATTCGTGACGTTGTAGCCGTTGATGTAATAGGCATTCTCGGAAACGCTGGCGCCACCGAAGGACAGTACCGAACGCGAGCCATTGGTGAACTCGCCGCTGCCGGCGATCACGCCCGGTGCAAGCAGCGCGATCGACTCGGCGCTGCGACCCAGCGGCAGCACGGCCAGCTGTTCGGCGGTGACCACCGACTTGGAAACGGTGTTGCTTACGTCGATCTTCGGAATGTTGGCAGCGGTGACGGTCACCGCATCCAGGGTGGTGGCACCTTCGCCGCCGAAGGACACTTCGGTACCCGCGCCGACGCGCAGCTGCACGTTCTCGCGTTTGTCCAGAACCTGGCCATCACGCTCCAAGCTGATCGAGTACTTGCCCACCGGCAGCGAGCCGAGGTTGTAGCGGCCATTGGCGTCGACCGCGACGCTGCGCTTGAGGCCGGATTCGTTCTGGACGGTGATGGTGGCACCGGCGGCGGCGGGTGCGTTGCCGAACAGGGAGCCGGTGGTGCTCTGGGCAGCGGCGGCGCCGATGACCGAGGTGAGGACGAGGGCCAGCGCGGTGCGCTTGAGCCGGGTGACATTGGTGTTGCGGGTCATCAAATTTCCTTCGTTCATTGACTTGGCAAACTGCTGTGGCAACCGCGCTGCACTGAAATTTCAATTTCATTGCAGCTGAACGAAATATTAATTTCATTGTTTGCGGTTTTGCAATATCAGCTGCAACTAATTTCAAGTCATTGAAATAAGTGATAATTATAGAGCGAGGTGGAGTTTCTCTCCTGTTCACATTCAGAATATCTCACTTCCTCTCGCTGATTTGCTGCGACGCCGCATGCTGCGAGAGGCGGCAACCCTCGGGGCGCAGAGGGGGCGCGCTGCAGCGCTGAGAGGCGAGCAATAGGACGGTTTCCTGCGGAGCGCGGGACGGTGGAGACACCGCTGTCCCGAGTTCTCAGGGGGCTGCCCACAAAAAAGACAGCCCCCGTTTCCGGGGGCTGCCTGGGTTTGCAGTTGAAGGCGATTAGAAGTCGTACGTAGCAGAGAACATCACGTAACGCGGGCTCTGACGGGCAATCGGCACCATGTAGGTGTTGGATACCGTGTATGCGTCTTCTTCCGAAGTCACATCCACCTGGGTTGCCTTCTGCTCATTGAGGACATTGAACACCTGCATGCTGAAGGTGACCTTTTCGTCGAAGTACGACGGACGGTACGTCACCGCCAGATCGATGTTCTTGGTCCAGGGATTGCGGCGCGAACCCGGCTTGGCGATGCTGCCCAGGCAGGTGTGGTAAGCGGCCCCGTAACCAATCGGGTCGCCGGCCGAGGTGCCTTCGTTGATGCCGCCGTCCGGGTTGTAGTAGCCCAGGCAGCTGATCGGCGAGCCGGACATCACGCGGATGTTGCCACCCACCATCCATTCCGGGGTGATGGCATAGCTGCCGAACATCTTGAGCTGATGGCGGCGGTCATTGGCGAGGTAGCCGTTGGCGAAGCGCATCATCTCGGCAGCATCCCAGTCCTGGGTCTTGGAGATGTTGGTCTGGCCGAACTCGGACTTCACCTGGCCTTCGTTGTTACCCTCGCTCTTGCTGTAGGTGTAGTTCACGCGGCCTTCCCACTTGCCGTCGAACGGATGCTCCAGGTACAGGTCGATCGCCTTGTAGGTACGCTTGACGCCTTCATCGAAGCCCCAGTCGGAGCCGTTCATCTTGATCTCGGTGCGGCCGGAGCCATTGACGTTCTTCAGGCTGAAGGTATTGCTGCCGCCCGGGTTGAACATGTAGCAGCTTGCGACTTCAACCGAATCCGGATCGATCTTGTTGGCGATGAGCTTGTCGACGATCTTGCCGCTGTCGCAGATATCGTCGATGGATGACTTCAGGTCACGATAGGTGAACTTTGCACCGTAAACCCAGTCGGAACCCCAGGTCTTCTCGAAGCCCAGGATGTACTCGTCCTGGTACATGTTCTTCATGTCCTTCGGGGCGAAGGCCAACACATCGACCGGTACGCCGTATTCGCCGTTTGACGACACCGGACCCGGTGCGGGTGCACCGTTGAGGCCAGGAACCTCGGCAAGGCCGGTGGGCAGACCGCTGGCATCGATACCACTGTAGGTGTAGTACTGGTAGGTATAGGTAGACGCCGATGCGCCGCGGATTGCGACGTTGTTGGGCATTGCCAGGAAGTAGCGACCAGCGTTACCGAACACCTTCAGCGAGGCATCACCCATCACGTCCCAGCTGAAACCAAGACGCGGTGCCCACTGGTCCTTGGCATCCATGTAGGACTGGCCGGCGTCGTTCTTGTTGGTAAACTCATCGTTGCGAAGGCCGATCGAGAGCAGCAGGTTCTCGGTCACCTTCCAGCGGTCTTCCAGGTACCAGGCCTTCTGGTCAAGTGACATGCTGGTGTTGTTGAAGTACTTCAGCTGGCGCACGTAGTAGCCCTCACCACCCGGCGCACCCACGCCCAGTGACGGCGAGATGTTGGTGGAGCCGCTGGTGGCCTTCCTGTATTCCCAGTAGTCGGCAACCTGCGACGTGCCCTCGTTCTTTGCTTCGAACTTGATGTTGTCCACGCCAACACTGAGCGTGTGGTCGCCCACCACCCATTCCAGGTCGGCGCGCAGACCGCGGGTTTTGTCCTTTGCATCAATGGACTGATAACCACCCTGGATGTTCTTCACCTCTTTGCCGCCGTTGGCAGCCGGGTTCTGGAACGCCGAGCCTGCGATATACGGGGTGTTTGCCAGGATGCTCGGATTGACCTGACGGTTGGTGAAATCGCTGGTGCCGTAGGTGGCATTCAAGGTCAGGCTATCGGTCAGGAAGCTCGTGTACTTCAGTACCCGATAGTCGGTTTCCTTGATGATCGGCGTCGGTACGGTGGAGAGCTTCGCACCTTGAGTGAAGGTGTCCAGGTCGTACGCATGGTAGTTGCCGCTGTAGTCATCATTCTGCTGGAACCAGGTGGCCTCCAACAGATTGTTGTCGTTGATGTTCCAGTTGATCTTGACGTAGTACTTCGAGTTGTCGTCTTCGGCATGGATGCTGCGGGCATTGCCGAGCGTGTTCGGGTTGGTCACCGAGTCGGTCTTGTACCACTCACCGCCGGCAAAGAAGAACAGCTTGTCCTGGATGATCGGGCCGCCCACGTAGCCGCTGTAGCGGGTAGAGCCGAACTCCACCCCCTTGCCACTCTGGTACTTGGTGCCCGCCAGATCCGGATCCGAGTAGCCCCATTCGCACTTCTCGTCCTTGTCGGTACCGCAGGTCGATGGCAGGTTGGGATTGGAGTTGTACTGCGACAGGTCGATGTCGGGCAGGTACAGGTCGTCACGGCGCGAGCGCAGGGACTTTGGTGCCCAGTCGATCTGTGCGCCGAACTCCCACTCATTGGTGCCGCTCTTGCCGACCTGGTTGATCACACCACCATCGGAGCGACCGTACTTGGCGCTATAGCCGCCGGTGTAGGTTTCCTGCTGCGCGACAGCGACGAACGGCAGGCCGGAGCCGCCCAGGTTGGAAAGCGGCTCGCCGGTGAAGTAACCGTTGATGTAGTACGCATTCTCCGACGCGCCAGCACCGCCGAAGGAGACCAGGTTGGCCAGTGCGGCGTAGCCGCCGGCGCCGCCCACGGCGCCTGGCGCCAACATGGCGATGGCTTCAGCGGTACGGCCGATCGGCAGACGCTTGAGCTGTTCAGCGGTAATCACGGTGCGTGTATCCACCGCAGTCAGATCGATGGCCGCTGCCGCGGTTGCGGTTACATTGACCGTCTCCAGCGTAGATGCGCCGGCACCACTGCTGGCGAACGAGGCATCCGTACCTGCGCCCACGATCACCGACACATCACGCGTGCCGATGACCTGGCCATCGCGCTGCACGTTGATCTTGTAGTCGCCGATTGGCAGGGAACTGATGCTATAGCGGCCGTCAGCCCCTACCGTCACCGTGCGCGAGAAACCGGCATTGTTGGTGACCTGGACGGTGGTGCCTGCATCGGCCGATGGCACCGTGCCGTAGATGCTACCGGTGGTGCTCTGTGCATGGGCAACGCCCGCGAGGCACAGGGTCAGGGCAGCGCTCAATGCAGCCCGTTGAATGGTCTTGCGATGGGTCATCTCTCTCTCCGAAATGGGTGTTCTCTGGCAGGCATCAAGTTAGATACCTAAACTCCAGGTGAACGAAAGATAACGCTGGTTACGCGTGAAAGTTAATAGCCATTCATTAAGTTTTCCGTAAAAATTTTAATTTTGCTTTTAAATCAAAATGTTGCATGTCAAGGTACGATGGTAATGGGTATGTCTTTTTGCCCTGTTTTCGCATTCAGGTTGGCTCGGTCGCGGTGCTGGGGTCCTCGGTTCGCCAGGCGGGTTTCAGCAACCAGGCCACTCCCCATCCGGGCCTTTGTGAGTCAATGCTGCCGCTGGTCATCGGCAGGCCGAAGATGGCCATCAGCAGTGCGTTGTCCTTGCCGTTGCCTGCGGGCTGGTGGGGTGGCCGAGCGCGCGCAGATCACACCGGTATGTGCCATGTCGAAATTGGCCGCAGCTCTGCTGGCAGGCGATGGGAGCGTCTTGCGCACGGCCGCAGCGGCCCGGTTGGGTACAGCCAGGTTGGCGCTGATCCCTGGATACAAGCACATCAGCGGCGGGCGGATGGCGTCACAATCGGAGGAACGCAACCGGTGCGATCAGGTAGACGGACATGCCGCTTTGATCGGCCCGGGTCCGGGGGCTCGACGATTGCCACGCTGAGCACTGTCCGCTGAGCGAAGGCGCTGACCGGTGTGTAACCAGGACCAGCTGAGAGCAGCTGATCATGCGGTGTGTGGATCAACCTTCTTTGACAGCGCCGCCTTGCAGTACCGCAAACGCCGTCACGCGCCGAGGCGCACCCGTTCCACATCAAGATCATCCACCGCACGCACCTCGATGCTGCCGTAAGCCGACCAAGGGAATTGCCTGGCGATGCGCATGGCGTCATCGGCGTCTGCCGCTTCGATCAGGTTGAAGCCGGCCAGAACTTCGCGGGTTTCCGCGAACGGGCCATCGATGATCCGTGACTCGCCTTGGCGATTGCGCAATGTCTGTGCGCTGGCTGCGGGCTGCAGACGTTGCGACATCAGCAGTGTCCCTTGTGCCTGCAGAGCATCGGCGTGCTGCAGGCAGCCACGCATCAGGGTGTCGTAGTCATCGGCAGGCAAGGTCTGCAGCAGTTGCGGGTCGATGTAGATCAACAACATGAACTTCATGGTCCAGCCTCAAGCGCAGGGGTGGCACATGATGTCGCATCGCGCCTGCTGCGTTGCCGCATGAACTCATTCATAAAAAGGCGCTGCGAGCTTGTCGAGGTTGCCTGCCGTGCTTCGTCGTACCTGATGTGTAGCGGGCATGCCGCCCGCAACGGAGCATGGTGATGAAAGTGATGGTGCTGGTGAAAGCGACCCCCGAGACCGAGGCCGGGGTGATGCCAACGCAGGCGGAAATCGCCGCGATGGGAGCCTTCAACGAGGAGCTGGTGAAGGCCGGAATCATGCTGGCCGGCGAGGGCTTGAAGCCCACTTCGCAGGCCGCGCGGGTGCGCTTTGCCGCCGAAGGACGCAGCGTCATCGATGGCCCCTTCGCCGAGACCCGCGAGCTGGTAGCTGGCTTCTGGCTGTGGCAGGTGCGCTCGCTGGACGAGGCGGTGGAGTGGCTCAAGCGTGCCCCGTTCACCCCGACCAACGGCAGTGCGGTGGAAGTGGAGATCCGTCCGTTCTTCGAAGCTGAAGATTTCGGTGACGCCTTCACTCCGGAATTGCAGGCGCAGGAGCAGCGTTTACGCGAGCAGATCGAACGCAACAACTGAACCCAACCCCGAGCAGCAGGAGCAGGACAATGAAATTGATTCCGTTTTTGGGCTTCAACGGCCAGACCCACGAGGCGATGGCGTTCTACGCCAAGGCGTTGGGTGGCACGGTGGTGTCGGAAATGAAGTACAGCGACATGCCGCCCAGTCCGGACATGGATGCGGAGGGTTGCGGTGGCTTCATGCCGCAAGCGGATCAGGTTGCGCATTGCCAGGTTGAAGCCGGCGGCGCAACGTTGATGGCCGCCGATGGTCCGCAAGCTGATGGCAGCTGTGCCACCACCATCAATGTCGACGTGGACAGCATCGAGGAAGCCGAGCGTGTGTTCGCAGCCCTGGCCGAAGGTGGGCAGGTGCAGATGGCTTTGGCTGAGACCTTCTGGGCGCACCGCTGGGGCATGTTGCTGGACCGCTACGGCAAGCCGTGGATGGTCAACTGCATGAAGTCGATGCCGGCGGAGGGCTGAGCATGGGCAACCCGCAGATGATCTTCGTCAATCTCGCCGTCCGTGACCTGCAGGCATCCAGGACGTTCTTTGCTGCGCTGGGCTACAGCTTCAACCCGCAGTTCAGCGATGACAACGCGGCCTGCATGGTGATCAGCGACAGCATCTTCGTGATGCTGCTGGTGGAGCCGTTCTTCCAGACCTTCACCAACAAACCGCTGACCGATGCGCGCAAGCAGACCGAGGTGATCACCTGCTTGTCGGCGGTCAGCCGGCCAGCGGTGGATGAGCTGGTGGACAAGGCCCTGGCCGCCGGTGGCAGCGAGCCGATGCCGGCGCGTGATTACGGCTTCATGTACCAGCGCGGCTTCGCCGACCTCGATGGCCACCTGTGGGAAATCGCCCATATGGATGGCGAGCCGGGCCAATAACCAGGAGACGATCATGGCTTACGTGGATGGATATGTATTGCCGGTACCCAGCGCGAAGATCGATGACTACAAGCGCATCGCGCGCAAGGCCGGGAAAGTGTGGAAGGAGCACGGCGCCTTGGCTTATGTTGAAGCGGTGGCCGAGGACGTGAAGCCGGGCAAGCGCACCTCGTTCCCGCAGGCGGTGAAGCTGAAAGAGGACGAGGTGGTGGTGTTCGCCTATGTGGTGTTCCGCTCGCGTGCACACCGCGACAAGGTCAATGCCAAGGCGATGGCCGATCCACGCCTGGCCGGGATGGGGCCGAAGGACATGCCCTTCGATGGCAAGCGCATGTTCTGGGGCGGGTTCAAGCCGTTCGTGCAGTTGTGAGCTTCTGCTCCCTCCCTTGCGCCGAAGGCGGAGGGGAGGGTTGGGGAGGGGTTGGCTTTTGTTTTGCGCCCCGGTGATGGAAGTTTCCCTGATCGTATGCATCACCAGCTTCGCGGCTGCCGCCGCTCCTACAACGCCGCACTCCGCACTTGCGGCAATCGCACCGCGATGCTCTGATCGCGCCCTATGAGCGATCCACAACTGCAACGACTGCTCGACACCCTTTGGCGCATGGAGTCGCCACGTCTGGTAGCACGCTTGGCACGTATGCTCGGCGACCTGGACAGCGCCGACGAGATTGCACAGGACGCATTGGTTGCAGCATTGGAGCACTGGCCGAGACAAGGGATCCCCGACAATCCCGCCGCCTGGCTGATGGCCACCGCGCAGCGACGCGGCATCGACCGGCTGCGGCAACGGCGTCTGCATGCGCAGCGGCAGATGCAGGTCATCGACGAACAGCAGGACTACGCCATGGGCGCGGATCAGTCCGACCATCTGGACGACATCGGTGATGACCTGCTGCGGCTGGTATTTGTCGCCTGCCATCCCGAGTTGCCTGCCGACGGCCGGGTCGCTTTGACCCTGCGCCTGCTGTGCGGCTTGAGCACCACCGAGATCGCCCGTGCTTACCTGGTTCCCGAACCCACCATCGCCCAGCGCATCGTCCGCGCCAAGCGCCTGCTGGCCGAGCGCAAGGTGGCGTTCGAAGTGCCGCGCCTGCAGGAGTTGGCGCCACGCCTGCAGTCGGTGCTGGACGTGGTCTACCTGGTGTTCAACGAGGGCTACGCGGCAAGCAGCGGTGAGGACTGGATGCGGCCGGCGCTCTGCGAAGAGGCGCTGCGGCTGTGCAGGGTGCTGGCCGGGTTGATGCCCAACACGGTACCCGTGCTCGGCCTGCTTGCCTTGATGGAGTTGCAAGCGTCGCGATTGCGTGCGCGGACCGCCGCCGATGGTTCGGCCGTGTTGCTGCTCGAGCAGGACCGCAGCCGTTGGGATTGGCTGCAGATCGCGCGCGGGCAGGCGGCGTTGGATCAGGCAACGAAACTGGGCGGTGCCGATGATGCTTACGTATTGCAGGCCGGTATCGCCGCCTGTCATGCACGCGCAAGGCAGGCCGAGCAGACCGATTGGCAGACCATCGCCGCGCTGTATGCGCGCCTGGCCGAGGTGATGCCCTCACCCGTGGTTGAGCTCAATCGGGTGGTGGCGGTGGCGCAGGCCCACGGTGCGGCACCGGCCTGGGCGTTGCTGCAGGCGCTGATCGATGTCCCGCAGTTGCAGGGCTATGCGCCACTGCAGGCCGTGCGTGGTGATCTTTTGGTGCGGCTCGGGCGTGCCGAAGAAGCACGGCAGGCATTCCAGCAGGCCGCACTGTTGAGCAGCAATGCTCGCGAGCGCGAGGCGCTGCTGGCACGCGCTGCAACCCTGCACTAAGGCACTGCGCAATCGCCCGCTGGGCTGGCTACACTCCGGGGGTTGCCTTTCCACTGGAGTACAGCGTGAAACGAGTCGTAATCAGCCTGTTGGCGATGTCGGTATCCACGGCCTTGATGGCTGCCCCGCCCAAGTTTGATGGCGCCCGCATCTCGGCCGACGTCCGCGAGCTCGCCTCCGACGCCTATGAGGGCCGGTCCCCGGCCACCGCCGGCGAGGAAAAGACCATCGCCTTCCTCAGCAAGCAGTTCGCCGCCGCCGGCATGCAGCCGGGCGGTGACCTGCAGGATGGCAAGCGCCTGTGGACCCAGGCCGTGCCGCTGCTGAAGGGCGATATCGTCGGCAAGCCGGTGCTGTCGCTGAGCAGCCAGGGCAAGCCGCAGACGCTGACCCAGGGCCAGGAAATCGCCGTGCGCGCCGCCATGAACGGCGCCAGCGCGGTGGATATCAGCAATGCGCCGCTGGTGTTCCTCGGCTATGGCGTCAAGGCGCCGGAGCGCAACTGGGACGACTTCAAGGGCGTGGACCTGAAGGGCAAGATCGCCGTGGTGCTGATCAACGACCCGGATTTCGAGACCGGCGCCGGTGATTTCGACGGCAAGGGCATGACCTATTACGGCCGCTGGACCTACAAGTACGAAGAAGGCGCGCGCCAGGGCGCAGCCGGCGTACTGATCGTGCACGAAACCGCACCGGCCTCCTATGGCTGGGCGACGGTGGCCGGCTCCAATACCAACACCATGTTCGACGTGGTCCGGCAGAACCCGGCCGAGGCGCATCCGGCATTGGAAGGCTGGATCCAGCGCGACCTCGCCGTAGACCTGTTCAAGCGCGCCGGTCTGGATTTCGAAACGCTGAAGAAGCAGGCACAGTCGCGTGATTTCCAGCCAGTGGAGCTGAAGGGCGAAACCTTCTCGGCCAGCTACCAGGTCAAGAACGAAGTCATCACCTCGCACAACGTGGTTGCGCGCCTGGAAGGCAGCACCTACCCGGATGAAACCGTCATCTATTCCGGGCACTGGGATCACATCGGCGTCGGTGAGCCGGATGCGCGCGGCGACCGCATCTTCAATGGTGCGATGGACAACGCTTCCGGCACCGCCGCACTGGTCGAGCTGGCGCGTGGTTTCGCCACCCAGCCGAAGCCGCAGCGCTCGGTGCTGTTCCTCGCCGTGACCGCGGAAGAAAAGGGCCTGCTGGGTTCGGAGTATTACGCCAGCAACCCGTTGTACCCGCTGGCCAAGACTGTTGCGGTGATCAACATGGACGGCATGTCGCCGTACAGCCCGTCACGTGACTTCGGCATCTACGGCACCGCCAAGGTCGAGTTGCTGGACCAGCTCAAGGACGTGGCCAAGGGTTGGGACATCCGCTACACCCCGGACACCAAGCCGGAAGCCGGCCTGTTCTTCCGCTCCGATCACTTCCCGTTCGCCAAGCGCGGCGTACCGGCCTTGTCGTATGGCGCGGGTCAGGACTGGATTGACGGTGGCGTCGCCGCTGGCAAGAAGGCCTCCGACGAGTACACCGCCAAGCGCTACCACCAGCAGGGCGACGAATGGCAGGCCGACTGGACCTTCGCCGGTGCCGCACGTGACCTGGAAGTGCTGTACACCCTGGGCGAGAAGCTGGCCAACTCGCGCGACTGGCCGAACTGGAGCCCGGAAGAAAGTTTCCGCGCGACACGTGATGCGAGTGCGGCAGAGCGCAAGTAAAGCTTTGCAGGCTTTGAAGCTTTTGCAGGCTTTGAAGCCCCTCTCCCGCTTGCGGGGTGAGAGGGGCAGGGTGCGAACCACAGGTTCGCTGCCCATCGAACGCCCTTGCGCCAGCGCAAGGGCCGGGGCGCGGAGCGGGGGTTGGGGTGAGGGCAGCTTTAGCTGTAAAGCGCAGCCATGCTGCGCTTGGGGCGTTACCGGCAAGGCCCCTGCCGAGCATGGCTCGGCACTACAGGTGCCTCTCCCTCCGCGCGAGGGCTTGGGGTGAGGACAGGGGCTCCCCACATACACATGGCGCCTCCAGAATCCCGCCACAGCACCACCAAGGAAGACCCATGACAAACACCAGCGCCTGCCGCGCGATCCTGTGCCTGGCCGGCATCACCTCTTCGTTGTTGGCCTCCGCTGCGCCCTTGCCGGCAAACTGGCAGCTGCTGCCCACAGCCCAGCAGGAAGCAGAGAAAGGCCTGCCTTCGGCCCTGCAGGCGCCGCTGCTGGCAAAGAACCAGCGCCCGCTGCAGCAGGTCGAGTTGCTGGTGGCATTGCCGTTCGATCAAGTGCTGCCGGTGGTACAAGCCAGCCTGGCACCAATGGGCAAGTTCAACGCAACGGTGCAACGTACCCGCGTGGCCTATATGGATCACGGCTGGGGCAATGTGCTGATCGCGCGCCGTCCTGAACTGAAGGCTGAGTTCATCCGTCGCTACCGCATGCCGGCATTGCGTACGGCGGTGGAGCAGGGCGCATTGCTTGCTGAAGAACTGCCGCTGCGCGAGCAGCGCCTGCAGCGCGATGCCACGGTCGATGCGATGAGCGACAAGCTGGCCGAACTGCAGGGCAGTTTCGCCAGCTGGCAGGCCAGCGCCGAACAGAAACACGGTGTACTCGGTCGCGCCAAAAGCACAATCGAAGTGCGGGTCATGCAGGTCGACGAAGCACTGGGCAAACCGGCTACGGTCATCACCCTGAGCCGCACCGATGACTGGCCCAATCCGAATGGTGGCATCGTCGACCAGCTGCGCGAGTTCAATGTAATGGGCGGCGGCCCCTCGCCGCGGTTGAGCCGCCGTCGCGTGCCGGAGGCGCTTTTCAATCCGGTCTACGATGCCGTGCGCAAGCTGCCCGGTGCAGCCCTGCAGATCGGCGTCGGCGCCAGTGATTGGCAGCTGCCGGCGCAGGCAGACAGTCGCATCGTCGAACCGACCTTGACGGCGCCGGGCGGCAACAAGGACGCGACCGCAACGCAACGCCTGCTGCCCTTCGGCAGCGGTGACTACTACGACATGCGGCCGCTGGCCGATGGCAGCGTACTCCTGCTCAGCAGCTATCCCGACGCCTTGTGGCGCTGGGCGCCGGGCATGGGCGACAAGCCGCAACGCCTGTGGCAAGCCAGTGCGGATGCCGGTCGCGCAGGCCTGAGCGTGGACCCGCAGGGCCGCACTGCCTGGCTGGCGGTACAGCAGCAGATCGTGGAATACAGCCTGGACCAGCAGCGGGCGACGGCGCATCCGCTGCGCTGGGCAGCCGGTGTGCGTCAGCCGATCAGCGGCGGCTGGAAGTGGACGCATGACACGCAAGGCAGGCCGGTGCCGTACGACCACGCCCTGGATGGCGGTGGCGTGATCCGTGATGTGCTGCGCGTGCTTGAGCCGCAGGCGACGCCATCAGCCGACGGCGCGCCATGGATCTATGCGCAACGCTTCGATGCGCCACGGCAAGGCGTGGTTGGCGGCTATCCGGGCAACTCGCTGGTCAAGCCTGTGCGCTGGGACGGGCAGGGGCAGGGCTTCTGGATCGAGGACCCGGCGGGTTTGACCGAGCTGGATGGCACGACCGGAAGGGTCAGTCGCGTGCTGACCTTGCCGCGTCGTTTTGGCAAGGTCGATGGCAATGACGACACCGGTATGGCGCAGTGGGTGCCAGCGCCGCTGGGCTCGGCCAACGGTGCCTGGGTTGCGGTCGGCTTCGTGCTGATGGAAGGCAGCCGCCGCGATCCGGGCATGCATGTGGTGGATCTGGCCAGTGGCAAGCTTCGGCATTCACTGGCACTGCCGGGTCTGAACTCCTTGAATGCGGCTGCGGCCTCCGCCGACGGGCGACTGCTGGCCCTGGGCGGCAATGATGGCGGCACCCCGGTGCTGGCGGTGTGGAACCTTGAGTCGGGGCAGTCGCTGTCATTGAGTGCAAGCCGCTCGGCCTGCTGGGACCTGCGCCAGCTGCATTGGGCGCCGCAGGGCGATGCGCTGATCGGCCTGTGTGGCGACGGCGTGGCGCGGTGGGCGTTGCCGGCCGAATGGCGATCAAGGTAGTGGCGGGCCCAGCCATGGACGCTCGGGAAAAGCAAACACCCAAACACCCCCACGGAGGCGCGAAGACAGCGGAATAAGGTATGAAAGAAGACACGAC
>NZ_JBRRDW010000040.1:0-45553 GCF_056759895.1 Stenotrophomonas sp. STEN038 | reverse complement strand
CCCCCCCCGCGCCCCCCGCCCGCCGCCCCCCCCCCCCCCCCCCCGCCCCCCCGCCGGGGCCCGCCGCCGGGCGCCCGCCCCCCCCCGCCCCCCCCCCCCCCCCCCCCCCCCCCCCCCCCCCCACTACCGGTGGAGCACCAGCCGAGCATGGCTGGGCTCTACGGGTGTCGATTGGCTGGATGTTCCAGATGACAACTCAGCGCGGCGTTCGCACCATACGTTCCAGCAAATGCTCGACGATGCCGGCCGGATTGGCGGTTCGACCTACATGGGTAACCGAGGTCTGCACCACCGAGCTGCGCTTGGCGGTAAGGAAGTGGAATCGGGCGCGTGGCGGCAGCTGGGCGATCGGTCCAGCACCCGGCTCGCCGCGACAGATCGCAACAATGGCGTCCAGCCAGGGCTGCACGCCGGCGAGGTCCAGCTGCGGCGCAAACGCCTGCAGACGCGCGACATCAATTTCGATGGCTGCCTGCAGGTGACCAGCGCTGGGGCAGGAGACGATCACGCCCACGTTGATGAATTCCTCGCGCTCCACCCGCGGTACAACGCGGATGATGGCGTAATCATAGGTATGCAGCGTGGGCACGGATGGCCTCCTGTACGAAGGCTTCGCGCAATTGCAGGCGGCGCTTCAAATAGTTTGCATAGGCCGAGCGGTAAGCGCTTGCATCGGCAAAACTGGGCTCGGTCTGCAGCCAGCTGTCCGGAATCTGCGCGACGATGCCGTCGATGACCGCGTCGGTCAGCAAGGGGGCCAGCGCCGCGTCGGCGCCGGCAATGCGGCTGGCGAAGGGCAGCAAAACGTGGTCCTTGATCAACACGAAAGGCTTGCCGCAGGCTTCGCCGGCGTTCTCCCAATCGTGGTGGAAGTACAGCGCCGCGCCATGATCAATCAGATAGAGCTTGCGGTGCCAGACCATCAGGTTGGGATTGCGCGCAGTGCGGTCCACGTTGCTGGTGTAGGCATCAAACCAGACGATGCGCGAGGCCAGGTCGGCATCGGGTTGCATTGCGGCAGGGTCGTAATTGATCGCGCCGGGCAGGTAGTCACTGCCCAGATTGGTGCCCTCGCTGGCGCGGATCAGGTCCTGGATCTCCGGGTCGGGTTCGGTGCGGGCGAACTCGCGGTCCAGTTCGACCAGGACGATGTCCGGCATCGGCAGGCCCAGCGCCTGTGCAAGCCGACCAACCACCAGTTCGGCGATCAGGGCCTTGGGGCCTTGGCCGGCGCCACGGAACTTGATGACGTACATGCCATCGTCATCGGCTTCGATCACCGCTGGCAATGAGCCGCCCTCGCGCAGCGGGGTGATGTAGCGGGTGGCATGAACAGTTTTCACGGGATTACGCGGTCAAAAAGAAAAGCAAGCCTAGCGCAAAGCCGGTGTGTCCGGTGGTTCGTCGCATGCGCCAGGCGCTGGATGCATGCCGTGGATGACATGGCGTAGCTGCGCGATCCGTGGCGTCGAGTCGTGAGTCAAAGTGAAAAGTGCTGGGTCGGCTGGATACTGTCAGTGCCGACCTGCGATGGACTGGCGATCACCCGGTTGCGCCCTTCGCGCTTGGCCTGATACACGGCCAGGTCAGCGCGCTCCAAGGCGCTTTCAAGATCGTCCGCTGCTGCCACCATGGTGACGCCGAAACTGGCGGTGATGGTCTGCTTTGCCGGTGAACAGTGCATCTCGCTGACACCGACACGGATGCGCTCGGCGACCCGGGTCGCGGTGGCCAGATCAGTGCAGCGCAATAGCAGCACGAATTCCTCACCACCGAAGCGTGCGACCAGATCGCCTGGGCGGGTCATCTGCTGCAGCAGTACACCGACCTGTCGCAGCACGTTGTCGCCGGCGGCATGGCCCCAGGTGTCATTGACCTGTTTGAAGTGGTCGACGTCGCAGGCAAGTAACGCCCAGTGACTGGCGGGGCCGTGTTGCAGGCGCTGGTTTGCGATCTCGAAAAAGGCGCGGCGGTTGAGCAGCAGGGTGAGCGGATCGTGGTTGCGCTCATGGCGCAGTTCTCCCATCAACTGCTGGGCCAGCCCTCCCAGCAGCAGAAACAGCAGCCATAGGTTGAGCAGCAGGTTGAAGGCCAGCATCCACAGCCACAGGCCAGAACGCGGCAAGCCGCTGCTGGTGAACCAGCCGGCCAGCAACCAGGCCAACAGCGGGCGCAGGATCGCGTACGCCACCAGCAGCAGATACGTCCTGCGCAGCAGGCGCTCGAAGAGCGTGTCGGGTTGCTCGCGGCTGAACAGTACCGGCAGTGCCAGGGCGAGCAGCAGCCCCATGCCGAGGTTGAGGAAGACGATGCGTGCGCCCAGCAGGTCACTGAGCCTGGAGAAGCAGAACAACGCGAGCAGGGTGATCAGGCTGATGGTCAGCGCGGCCGGTACCGGCACTCTGCCGCCGGATCTGAGTGCGAAGCCCTGCGCCGTGGCCCAGCTGCCCGCACAGTACAAGGCACCGGTCAGTACCGACCAGGTTGCCAGCCGGGCGTTGTCCATCAGGATCTGCGCGGCCAATGGAAAGGCGGTGCAGATGTAGCCACCCGCCAACCACAGCAGGTAACGGTGTTCGCGCAATGAACGCCAACCGGCCAACAACGCCAGTCCCAGCAGCAGGGAGGTGGCGGGGACCACGAGCGGGAAGTACTGTTCAGCGGTGGCGCTCAAGGGTCAAGCCACGTTCGACGATTTGGACAGGCGAAGGTGCGAAGTATATGGGCAGGCAGGCGACATGCGATGGTTGGCACGGTACGCGCGTGGTTTTCCCTCGGCGGTGTGCCGGAGCGATGACGAAGGGGCTGATGGGCCTGCTGGCGGCATTGGCATTGGCATCCTGCAGTACGGTGCCATCGCCTCCACCGGGACCAGCACCGACTGTGGTGCAGGATCAGATCGTCCGGCGTATTCCATCGACCGTTGCTGATCGCGTTGGCTGGGCAGGCGATATCCGGGTGGCTTTCGACGCACAGCGCATCGACGCTTCGGTCGAGAACATCTGCGCAACACTGGCGGTGATTGAGCAGGAATCTGGCTATCGTGCCAATCCTGAGGTGCCAAATCTGCCGCGCATTGCCCGCAGCGAAATAGATCGCCGTGCTGCTGCCGTGCATGTACCGAAGTTGTTGGTGGACGCAGGTCTAAAGGTGAAGGGCAGTGATGGCAGGAGCTATGGTGAGCAGTTGGCACGGGTGCGCAGCGAACGGGACCTGAGCGAGTTGTACGAGGAAATCATTGGCCGCGTGCCAATGGGGCAACGTCTGTTTGCCGGCAAGAATCCGGTGCAGACCGGTGGCGCGATGCAGGTCAGCATTCCATTTGCCCAGGCCAATGCGCAGAACTACCCGTACCCAGTGGCGCGTAGCATCCGCGATGAGGTTTTCACCCGGCGCGGCGGTGTGTACTTTGGCATCGCACACTTGCTCGACTACCAGACGCCATACACGCAGAAAGTACATCGATTTGCCGACTACAACGCGGGCCGCTACGCCAGTCGCAATGCGGCGTTCCAGAGCGCGGTGAGCGCGCTGACAGGTGTTTCGTTGGCGCTGGATGGTGATCTGCTGGTGCCGGATGCGCCCATCGACAAGCCTGGTCAGACCGAATTGGCGGTGCGCAGCTTGGCCTCGCGATTGGGCATGGATGACCGTGAGATACGGCATGCCCTTGCGGGGTCGGATCGCCTGGAATTCAGCAGCAGCGCGCTGCATTCGCAGGTGTTTGCGCTGGCCGATGCACGCGCCGGGAAGACCTTGCCGCGTGCATTGATCCCCGGCATCCGCCTGGACAGCCCAAAGATCACCCGCGAACTGACCACCGAATGGTTTGCCAACCGCGTGGACAGTCGTTACCGCCAGTGCCTGCAAAGGTAGTGCCGAGCCATGCTCGGCAGGCGCGTTGCCGATAAGCAGATTGTAGGAGCGGCGTCAGCCGCGAAGCCGGCACCAATGAAGTGCAGGGAAAGCAGTGATCTGGCGGATCATCAGCTTCGCGGCTTACGCCGCTCCAACAAAATCCTGATCCGCGCGTCAGCTCGATGACCGCTACGGCCAGAGGCGCAGCGTAGTGCCGAGCCATGCTCGGCAGGGGCGTTACCGATAGACAGGTTGTAGGAGCGGCGTAAGCCGCGAAGCCGACGCCAATGAAATTGCAGGAGTAACCGTGATCAGATGGACTACCAGCATCGCGGCTGACGCCGCTCCTACAACCGCGCAAAATCGTTTGGCTTGCTTCAGGCCTTGACTGGGCGCCGTGCCAGCGCGCGGGCGCCGGTGATGATCATGCGGATCATCTGCGACATCTCTTCGATCAATTCCGGGTCACGCTCTTCCGGCAGGTCGATCGCGCTGCCGCCCATGGCAAACACCAGGCGGGTAATGGCTTTGGCCGCCAGCGCTGGTTCGTGCAGGGTGGCGCCGTCCAGTGCGGCCAGCCGAACGAGGTCGGCCTTCAGTTCTTCCTCGAAATAACCCAGCTCGCGGTCCACGGCGTGTTTGAAGGCGTCCGAGCCGGCAGTGCCTTCACGCAACAGCACGTGCATCAGGCGGTCGTCGGCGCGCAACTGTTCCATGAAGGTTTCAACCGACAGGCGGATCACCCCACGATTGCTGTCGGCCGCGCGCAACCGCGCCTGTCCGATGATGGTACGCAGTGAACGACCCGCCAGATCGATCAGGGCAACCGTCAGTTCATCCATGTCGCGGAACTGGCGATAGAACGAATTCGGTGCAATCCCGGCCTCGCGCGCGACTTCGCGCAGGCTCAGGGTGGACACGCTACGGTGCGGGCCGATAAGAGCTAAGGCGGCGGCCAGCAGGTCGTCACGCGAGATGGAAGCCTTGCGCGCCGGGTGCAGGTCGTCTTGTGCGGGCAGGGGCTGTTCGCGTGCTGTCATGAGGCTCGGGCCGGTCAGGTGCGTGAATCATAGCCTGTACTCGCAATATACAACTGTATACACAGTCGTATGCTCGGCCGTATAGTGCGCGGCATGAGTGCTGTCTACCGCAATGCCTCGCCGCCGCCGATTCCTTGGCTGAGTGAAGGTTTCTTTGATTTCTGGTCTTCCCGGGTGCATCCGCTGTGGACGCTGCGGCGCCCGTTGGCCCGGCTGGTGGCGCGCCACAAGGCCAGCGCCGACGCCGTCACCCTGGAATTGCAGCCCAATCGCCACTTCCGAGGCCTGCGAGCCGGGCAGCACGTCAATCTGGGCGCGGAACTGGACGGCCGCCTGACTACGCGCAGCTACAGTCCTGTCCTGCTTGAAAATGGTCGTCTGGCGATCACAGTCAAGCGTATTGCCGGTGGCAAGCTTAGTCAGTACCTGTCTGAACAGGCGGTCGTCGGCGAGGTGTTTGCGCTGGGCCAGGCCTTTGGCGAGATGCTGCTGCCGGCAATCCCGGCGCCGAAGCTGGTGATGCTGGCTGCAGGCAGCGGCATCACGCCAATGCGGGCCTTGCTGTGGCAGCTGGATGCACAGGGCATGCCGGGCTCGGTTGACCTGATCTACTGGGCGCGTCAGCGCGAACAGCTGTGCTTCGTTGACGAGTTCAATGCCATTGCCGCCCGCCACCCGTCGTTCCGGCTGCATCTGGCGGTGACCGGCGAGGGCGCAGGGCGCGTAGGCAGTCATGAGCTCGACAACCTTGGTGATCTGAGCGCAGCGCATGTGCTGGTGTGCGGTCCCGGCGGCTTTGTCGATGCGGCACGTGCCCGCCTTCAGGCACAGGTGGCACAGTTCGACAGCGAGGCGTTCAGCGCGCCGCAGCTGGCCGAAGTGGAGCAGGGCAGTGTGCAGATCCAACTGCTCAAGACCGGTCGCACGCTCACCGTGCCGCGCGGACTTGCCTTGCTGCCTGCGCTGGAAGCGGCCGGCATCAAGCCAGCCAGCGGCTGCCGAATGGGCATCTGCAACACCTGTGTCTGCGGCAAGACCTCGGGCATCACCCGCCACACCGTGACGGGTGATTACACCAGCGAACCGTCCGTGCCGCTCAAACTGTGCGTCAGCAGCGCCAGTACCGATCTGACCCTGGAGCTGTAAGTCATGTCCTCCGTGCATAACCGCGTGCTTTCTCCCGCCGAGCTGCAGACCTTCGGTGATGAACTCGACGCCGTAAAAGCCCGCCATCAGGCCTTGTTGGGTGCCAGTGATGCGCGCTACATCCGTCGAATCGTGGCAGCCGTGCGTTGGACCGGCGTAGCCGGGCGTGCGCTGTTGTTCCTTGGCGCATTCGTGCACAGCGTGCTGGTGCCGGCATGGATTGCCGGTGTGCTGCTGCTCGCACTGTCCAAGATCCTGGAAAACATGGAGCTGGCGCACAACGTCATCCATGGCCAGTACGACTGGATGGGCGACCCGCAGCTGCAGGGCAAGACCTACGAGTGGGATATCGCCGGCACCTCGGAAAACTGGCGCAAGACACATAACTTCCGCCACCACACCTATACCAATGTACGCGGGCTCGACGATGACATCGGCTACGGCCTGCTGCGGATCTTCCCGGAGCAGCGCTGGCATCCGTTCTTCCTCGCCCAGCCGTTCGTGGCGGTGGTGTTCGCGCTGCTGTTCGAATGGGGCATCGCCATACAGGATCTGCGCATCGGCCGCGTGCTGGTCGGCAAGATGACCCTCAAGCAGCTGTGGAACCAGGCGCGCCCAGTCGGCCGCAAGGCGCTGCTGCAGGTCCTGAAGGACTATGTGCTGTTCCCCGCATTGGCCGGCCCGTTCTTCCTGCCGGTGCTGCTGGGCAACTTGGCGGCCAACATCATCCGCAACGTCTGGACCTATGTGGTGATCTTCTGCGGCCATTTCACCGCCGATGCCGAGACCTTCCCCAAGGAATGCATCCGCAACGAAGGCCGTGGCCATTGGTACCTGCGCCAGCTGCGCGGCTCGTCCAACCTGACCGGTGGCAAGTGGATGGACGTGATGACCGGCAATCTCAGCCATCAGATCGAACACCATTTCTATCCGGATATCCCTGCCAACCGCTATGCGGCGATGGCGGTGGAAGTGAAGGACATCTGCGCGCGCTACGGCCAGCACTACAACACCGGCTCGCTGCCGCGCCAGTTTGGCCAGGTGATGTGGCGGATCCTGCGCCATGCCTTCCCGAGCAAGCCGGCGCCGGAACGGCCGCTGGTTGCTGAGCCGCAGGCGGAAGCAAGCTGAGGCAGTTGAGTCTGCTGATGGCCTGAAGAGCGCGACGCTACCCGTAAGGGGCGTCGCGCTCTGTTTTTGGCGTTCGGCCGCGCGCCTCGGCCCGCAGCGCTGTTCCCGGTGGCGAATCCAGCGCATCGGCTCAGCGCTCGGTCTGTTCCGGTGCAGTCTCTTCCAGGCCGGGATTCACTCGCTTGCCGATGTCCTTCAGCCGAGCCAGCTGGTCGACCATGGTTGGACCGTCATCCAGACTGGTAACAAAGGTCCAGAGGTAGGTCATCACTGCATAGACATGCCCTGGCGTGACGTCCGTCGTGGTGGCCAGTTGCATCATGGTCAGTGCGAACAAGGCCGCAGCGGCGGTCCCAACCACGAGGAAGGCACCGGCTTCCCGGTCAGACAGCCAGATGCGCAAGCGGGAAAGCACCGTGTAGTGGCGAAGAAGGGTTCTGGCATTGACCCGCTCCACCATCCGGATCTCATGCTCCAGCCGGTCATTCAGACGCCCATGCAAGCGCTCATTACGGCGTGCGTAGCGGGGAAGTACCGTCATTCCAAGCAGCAACACCGACAGGGCGGCGATGCCGACCCACGGCTCGATCACCAATAACATGATCGCTGCACCGACCATCGATACCAACGCGGTGGTGATGATCGGCACGTGCTTCTCGAAGAAGTCGACGAATTCCCGGGCCAGCACGACCCGTGCTGCGACCGTGGAGGTTGCCTGCATCTGCTGCCGCTGTGCCAGCACTACGCCGACCGCCAGATCCGCGTAGATGCGGGTGAATACGCGGGTGTCCATCGCCCTGCGCGCCGCGCCTATCAGCCAGAACGACAACACCACCCCTGCGTACCAGATCGCCTTGTACACATCGCCTTTGATGATCGAGTCCACGGCGAAACCGGCGAACAGCGGGTAGGCGAGCAGTAGCGCATTTTCCGCGGCAACGAGCGAGAGCGTCAGGCTGATCTGCCCTGGATAAGCCTTCGCCAAGGCAACCAGAGTGCTTGCTGCGGTCTGTTGGCCGATCTGGGTGGCGGGTGCTGAGAGCGGCCCTGAAGATGGAAAGCGTTTCATGTCGAGATGTGGATTTGAGCGGTCGCTCAATTCTACTTGAGCGACCGCTCAAGTGCTTGAGTCGATATGCTGTCCATTCAGTTCTGCCCAACAGGTGTCGTTTGGCCAATCCTTCCCGTCGAGATCAGATCATTGAAGCGGCGTTGCATCTGTTTCGAACGAATGGCCTGGCCAATGTCTCGACACGCGACATATCCGCCCACGCGGGCATTTCGCGCAGCCACATCTACCACTACTTCGCCGACTGGAACGAGCTCCGCCGCGAAGCATTCGCCCGCTTCGCGAACGAGCAGCTTGAGCAGGTGAAGGTAGCGGTCCAACCCCTGGCGCCGGACGAAGCACTCGCGTTCTTTCTGAGCGACTGTTTGCCGACGACCGACGATGACTCCTGGATGTTGTGGCTCGATGCCTGGGATGAGGCCATGCATGACGCCAAGCTGTCGGCGACCTATCTGGCCGTGAACCAGCAGTGGCAGGACCTTTTGGCCGGAATAGTGCAGCGCGGCGTGGATGCTGGTGCTTTCCGGTGCGCGTCGCCAACGCGTGTGGCCCGGCAGCTGTTCGCCCTGGCAATGGGCTATGCCAACGACCTGATGCTGCTGCGCTCGGACGATGAGCGCTCAGCGATGGAAAGTGAGCTGGCCGAGGTTGCGCGGTTGTTGCTCGGCACCGCAACGCCACGTGGTTGATCGAGGCCCTCGGTTCAGTCCCTCATGGGCTTGGCCAATGATTGGCTGAGCTTTGCAGCAGGCTGCGTACGCAGCCCAAACAGTGGCCGTAGCGGCGCGCAGCGGCGGATCAGTTCGTAGGCGCCAAGACACAGAGCGAAGGTTACCGCGATCAGGATGGCTGCCTCGATGCCAGGATTCAGTTGCAGTGGCTTGAGCTTGTGTGCAAGCACGACAATCACAGTCTGGTGCAGGATGTAGAGTGGGAACACCGCCATAGTGAGATAGCGCAGGATCGGACTGTCGGCCTCGCGCCAACGGTAGGCAAAGCCCAGCAAGGCGGCTATCGCGCACCATTGGTCCAGCGCCCAGGCAACCCGGAGTGCAAGGCGAAGCTCCTGCGGCGGCGGTTGCGCGTCGTTGTAGCCGGCGAAGTACCAGACGTGGATCATCGCGGCGTAGCAGGCACCGGCTGCCGCCAGTGAGAACCAGCGCAGGCGCTGCAGCGATTCCCAGAAGCGGGTGTTGAAGGCGGCGAGAAAACCGATCAGAAAGATGCAGGCGTACTGGGCATGGTTGTACCAGTCGTCAGTCAGTGCGTGGGTCTGCTCGAAGCGGCTTACCAGCAGCAGGCGTGCTGCTGCCAGGATGACTACCGGGACAATCAGCGCGCCCCAGCCGTTCAGGACGACACCGGTCGATTGGCGCAGGCGCTGCAATACGGAGCTGGGCAACAGCCGCCACAACAGCCAGGCCAGAAGGGTGTAGCTCCACAGATAGGGCAGGAACCAGAGGTGGTTCCAGGTCGGGACGCGCAGGCAGCCGTCGCTGTCACAGAAACCCTGGTAACCGCTGAGGTACTTGCCGTAGAACGCCCAGTAGGACTCGCTGTATCCGCCGGGTAGCTGCTCGACCACCTGGTAGTAGGCCTGTGGTGGCACGATCACCGCCATCCCGAACAGCAACGGCAGCAGCAACTGCCAGGAGCGGCGGCGCAGCAGGCCGACAGGCTGGCGCTCGAACATGAAGGCGGTAGCCACGCCCGAGATCAGGAACAGCAGCGACATCCGCCACGGCGAGGTCAGCAGCATGAACGGCTCCGGCGCAATGCTCGCGGCCGGGCTTTTGACGTGCCAGTCCCAGCTCACGTAGTACATGCCAACGTGGTAGATGACCAACAGGCCAAAGGCGATTACCCGCAGCCAATCCAGATCGTGGCGCCTGTGCATTGCGTGTCCAGCGGATGGAGAAGGGTGTCATTGCAACCCGGGACGGGCCCCCGCGGTGCCGGAAGGGTCGATCTGCGGGCGCTTGGGGACGAGTGGCGGGCATCGGGGGACGGGCAGCGAGGGCTGCGGCGGCCACGCCGTCTAGAATGCGCAGATGAATCAAGCTGCGTCATCGATCACGTTGAATCGCTCCAGCCCCTGGCGGCAAAGCATGGAGCTGCTGTTCTGGTTGCTGCTGGTGTTGATCAACTGCAGCGGCAATGCGATCACCACCTGGATGGATGCCAACCGCTCCGGTGCGCCTTCCATGGAATGGTGGGAACCCTGGGTCTGGGAGTTCTCCAGTGGACTGGTCTGGCTGCTGTTGCTGGTACCAGCAATCGTCTGGTTCAGCAGGCGCTGGCCACTGCATCTGGACAACTGGCGACGACGCCTGCCCTGGTACCTGCTGGCCAGTGTGCCGATCTCGCTGCTGCATGTGCTGGCCATGTTCGGGATCAGGATGCTCGCCTATGCAATGGTGGGGGAGCGCTATCAGGTCGGCTCCTGGCTGGACGAGCTGTTATACGAATACCTCAAGGACGTGCGCACCTACGCCGCCATCCTGTTCTGCATCGATGGCTACCGCTTTCTGCTTCGCCGTCTGCAAGGCGAGGCACAGTTGCTGGCCGAGCCTGATGAAGGGCCGCCGGTGGAGCCCATCGATCATCCGGAGCGGCTGCTGGTACGCAAGCTGGGCCGCGACTTCCTGATCGCAACGGCCGATATCGAATGGGCGCAGGCCGCGGGCAACTACGTCAACCTGCACCTTCGTGGACACGACTACCCGCTGCGGATCACCATGGCTGCGCTGGAACAGAAGCTGGATGCTGGATGCTTCGTCCGTGTCCATCGCAGTTGGTTGATCAATCTGGGCCATCTAGTGTCGATCGAACCGCTGGAAGGTGGCGAGGCCCTGCTGCATATGGCTGACGGCAAGCAAGTTGCCTGCAGTCGGCGTTATCTGCCGGCGCTCAAATCAAGGTTTAGCAACCACCGGGAGGAACCTGCCTCGGCTTGAGCAGGTCTGGGGCGGGGCTCTTGGCGCGCTGGCGAAAAGCGGCACAATGCGTTCATCCGGTCGACACGAAACCATCACGATGCACAAGTCGGTTCTTGCAGCAGTATTGGCGACAACGGTTTCGCTCGCTGCGCTTGTCGTCCAGGCGCAGGAGACACAGTCCTTGTTGAACGAGATGCAGGTGATGGCGGAGGCAGATAAGGCGCTGAACGCAAAGTTCGGCCGCGCTGACTCGATGGTCAATGGACCGCGTTTTGACCCAGCCAACAACGTGTGGATGCTGTTGATCGAACGTGGTGAATCCAGAGGGCTCCACCGTTACCAGATATCCGTCAACGAGACCTCGTGTGAGGTCTGCGTGCGCGAACTACCAGCCACCGATTGTGTCACCAAGGGCAACGCGGAAGCTGCATTGCAGGCAGCACGTGACAAACGGCAGGGACTGGCCGAGGCTGCGCTGTATCCGCCGCCCGATCTGCAAGGTGTGATGAAAGCGGTCTTGCGTCACGAACTAACGTCCGGCGGCTATCTCGCAAGCAATCGCATGCCGGTGTACGTGAGCATCGGATCGCCCAAGGGCGACAGTGCGATCGACCTGTCGCCGGAATCAATCCGCGATCTTGGGGACATCGGAGTCCAGCTCATGCCGGGCTCGGCATGGGAGGTGCCACCTGAGGGCACGCGTGTGGGGAAAACAATGAGCATGGGCTTGGGTATCCCCACACGACGTGCGGATGGGGACTACGACCTCCAGTTCGGGTTCCATTGTGGCTCCGTATGTGGATCCCAATATGAGGCAGTGCTGCGGCATGACGCATCAGGGTGGCGGGTGCTTTCCTCGGAAATGGGTTTGATCTTCTGATAGATGCTGGGTGCTCCAGGCTTGAATCTCTGCGGAGGCCGGGGTGAACCAAAAAAATGCCAAGGGCCGCCTGCAGACCAAGGTGGGCATTGGACAGCCCGCGAGCATCAACATTTTCTGACACTTCGCCTGGATCGCAAGCTTCGACTACGTGATCATTTGCCAACTGAAACCAGTGTCCATAAGATCCAGCCGTCCCACGCGGATTGGCGATCATGCGGCTCGTTTCAGTGTTTCTTGTATTGTTCGGTGCTACAGCAGCCCTCTTTCTGGGCTGGCATGTGCTCGGCTACCCGTATTCGCTGGACGAAGCCAGATTTCTGCACAAAGCATCCAGCCAGATCGCTGCCGGAGCCAAAGAGCTGGATCTGGCTGAGTTGATGCCTGGGAATTGGGAGCTTGTCTGTGAGAGCCATGGCTACGATGGCCCCAAGTACCTGGAGCGTTACAACAAGGTTTTCGAGCCGGCTTCTCGACGTCAGGATGAGGCCTGGGGGCTGATATTCATTTCAGCCGATGGCTCTTATCGATCCGCGGCTGGCTCGTGTAGTGTGCGGGGCTTACGGTTTGGCTCCAGAGGCTGTCTGGAAAGAACCAAGGCGATATTCGTTCGCGAGCTGGAGAATGGCGGTTGCAAGAGCTTCATGGGAGGGGCACCCGTCGGAAAGCTCTGACGATTCACTAAAGTTGAAGCCGAAACTGGAGACGTGGGCACACAGGCACGAGAACGACCGGCCCATCGGCAGGACCACATGCGAACCGAAGCGGACCCTCGCATACCTGCTGTGCGGTACTGGCCACGGCTCGCGATCGCATCACCGGTAGCGGCAATGCATCGTTTGTTGGCCAGACCCTGCAGTCCTAAAGTTGAATACTGTCCAGAAGGCGCGTAGTTGTCGGTTTTGCTACAGGGTGAGGCAGTTAGATGAGATATCAAGGTGCTCGCGCAAAAGTCGACTTGGCATCCTTGGATGCGCAGGCCATTCACAAGGTAGTTCGATCGCTGTTTCGCCGCCGGAACGATTACAGCCAAGCAACTCTCGACGAGTTGCCCTCTGAACTCAGTAGATTTGGGATCTTGACGGTCAAAGACCTGCGACTTCTGGTGAAGAGGCACAGGCGGACACTGTTGAAGGATGAAAAAGTCAGAATGAGTCGTGCTGAGACTCTGTGGCTGATGCATGAAGCCGATTCTGCAGGTCTCGACGCTTTCGCCGGGAAATCTTGGTACGCCGTTTCCGGTCTCGTTCGGCAAGCCATGGAGCTGGAATTTGGCGAGGAGGCCGCTGTCTATGTGCTGGAGCGGTAGTTCTGGCGACGCTGCAATGGGGAATCCATCCGAGGCTGGACCACCATGGCCTGATGTCCCGTAGAAGGCGCGAACCTCGAATGGCGCAGTGAGTGTTGGCCGCTGGCCGAAGAGCGTTGTCCGGCGCATGCTGGATGTCTGCAGTCTTGGCAGGTTTGTGCGATTCAATGAGAGTTGCGAATCTTTTTTCCCGGAAGGCGCTCTCTTACATGTAAGGGCGGGAGTGAATCGTCGAAGAGTCTCTGGATAGCCAAAGGTCCGCTCCTTGTCACTTGCCGCCTTTCGCCCGGTTGATCAGCGTCGGTTTGTTGATCGCTTTGGGCTGTTTCAGCCGATCAGATTCAGTAGTGGGGCTTCTGCATGGCGGCACTCAGGATGCGGCCAGGGCTCGTCTTCCAGGCTGCCGAGACGCGGCACAATGCCCCAAGCAAGGGGGTTTGAGTTGACCTATCTGGTGACGGAGGCGGCGATCAAGAGCGGATTGATTGATTCTTCAACCCCGTTGCGGGTGTTGGCACGTTTGATCTCCCAAGCCTTGGACGGAGTGCTGCGATGAGCCTGGTTATCTGGCGGCGTTGTTGGATGTTTGGCGTGTTATTGAGTGCGGTGACAACACCCTCTGCGGCACAGCAGGGCAGGGAGATCGTCCGGCCGCCGGTTCTCATTGCGGTTTCCAAGGCTGAGCAGCCAATCGAGCTGCGACGGGTGACTATCGACGGCGAGGTACAGGCTGGCGTCGCCCAGACCCGGATCGAGCTGGTATTCCACAACCCCAATCGGCGGGTGATGGAGGGCGAGCTGCAGTTCCCTTTGGCCGAAGGTCAGCAGATCAGTGGCTTCGCCCTGGACATTGACGGGCAGCTCCGCGACGCGGTGGCGGTGCCGAAGGAGCGCGGCCGTCAGGTGTTCGAAGCGATCACGCGACAGGGTCAGGATCCTGCACTGCTGGAACAGACCGCCGGCAACCAATTTCGTCTCCGGGTGTACCCCTTGCCTGCTGGTGGTAGCCGGCGGGTGCAGTTGACCATCCGCGAAGCGATGCCGTTGTCCAGCGCGGGTTGGCAGTGGCGCTTGCCCCTGCAGTTCGCAGCCGCGGCAGGTGAGGTCGGCCTTCGCATGCGTGCGAGCGGTGCGGACACGCTTGGCCAGGCGGCAATGGGATGGGCGCTTCGATGGCGTTGCGCTGATCGCGCTGGATGAGTTGACCAGCCTGATTGCACGCGGTGGCACGGCGCTGGATGCCACACAGGTTGATCCACGCTTGCGCAAGGCAATGCCGCTGGATCTGCGCGTGGTGTTGGCCTGGGATGCGGACAACAGTGATATGGATCTTTGGGTGACCGACCCCAATGGCGAACGTGCGTACTACGGCAATCGTTTGACCTATCAGGGCGGACAGATGTCGCAGGATTTCACTGGTGGCTACGGGCCTGAGCAGTTCTCGTTGCGCGATGCCAAGCCCGGTATCTACAAGGTGGAGGCCAATTACTTTGGCAGTCGTCAGCAGTTGGTGACTGGTGCGGCTACCTTGATGCTGCGCTTGAGTACCCATTGGGGTACGCCAAAGCAGAAGGATCAGGCAGTGACCATGCGTTTGCAGGACGCCACCGATACCGTGCTGGTAGGTGAGTTCGAAGTGCGTTGAGCCGGTTGCTGTAGCAATCTGCTATTTGTATATGGGGACGGTGTAAGCCGCGAAGCAAACAAGGCACCAGCACGAGAATCTGGCAGCACCAGCTTCGCGGCCCACGCCGCTCCCACAAAAAGAAAACCCCGATGTCAGAGAGCTGGCATCGGGGTTTTGCTAACGCTTGCTCGCTTGCTCGCTTACTTGCGACGTGCCAGCAGGCGGTAGCTGCCGGTGGCGTTCGGATCGAAGCTATGCGCGAACACGATGTAGCGGCCGGCTTCCAGGTCGATCTCCAGGTTCGGATCGAGGCTGGAGTCGCTGTCATCCTGCTGGGCGACTTCTTCGCCATTGCGCATCACGGTGATCATGCCATCCAGGCTCGAGGAGCCGGCGGTCATGCTGATCACGTACTTGCCCTTGCGCGGGATCTCAAGCGTGTACATGTCACGGTTGCCAGCACGCAGCTGGCCCTGTACTTCGCGACCGATCTTCAGCTCGGGGCGAATGGGGCCATCGGGCGCGGCTGCAGTGGCGGTAGCCAACTGGAACACGCCGCCACGGCTGTTCACCGAACGCACCGAGACGTTGTACTCGCCGGCATCCAGCACCTGGCTGATGCGCGAATTGACACCACCGCCGCCATCGTCATCGCTCAGCGTGATGTCGCCGCCCTGGATGGTCAGCATGGTGTCCAGCTCCTTGCCACTGGCATCGAGCTGCACACGACGCCGTTCCGGCAGGTTCAGCACGAAGCTGCGGGTGTCGTCGGCACCGATGAAGCCGCTGACGGTGCCTTCGAGCGGCAGGTTGGTGCCGTCGTTGAAGACCAGACCTTCGGGGAAGTCCGACTGCTCGACGCCCAGGTAGAACGCACCTGAGGCTTCGCCCAGGCCTCCGGCGGTCAGCGTGTAGCGGCCCGGCTGCAATGGAGCGACCAGGCGCGCATTGAGGTTGTTGCCGCCATCGTCATCTTCCAGATTCAGGCCGTTGCCGCTCAGCTCCAGACGCGAATCGAACTCGCTGGACTCCAGGTTGATGGTGTACAGGCCGGGCTTGTCGACCTGCAGGACGAAGGTCTTGTCGCCGTTGCTCAGCCAATCGGTGACCCGGCGGCCGGCGGTCAGCGGCTTGCCGTCATAGGCGACGATGGGTTCGGCCGACAGCTGGAACGGGCCGAACGCACGTGCGTCGGCGCCGCTGACGGCGACCAGGTATTGGCCGGCCTTGTCGGCGCGCATGCTCAGCGTGGTGCTGCCTTCGCTGCCGGCGTCGGTGCGCGAGACCAGGACATCACGATTGAACACGGCCAGGGCGCCCTTGAGCGCACCTTCCAGCTTCAGCGAAACCGCTTGGCCGGCGCCCATCTGCAACGAAAACAGCTGGCTGCGGGTGCCGTCGCTGTAGTTGACCGGGCTTGAAGAAGTGATTTCGCCGTTGACATCGCCATCGATGGCGAGGGGGCGGGCCGGGCCGGCGGCATACGCGGGGGCGTGCACGGCGGCGGCAATGGCAAGGGACAGCAGTCCGGCTGCAAGTCGCTTCACTTGAACTCCTTTAGGTGGGAAGCAGGGGTAGGTAAAGAACGGCCACGCTGCCTGCGGGGGCAGGCGGCGTGGCCGTGGGCCCAACACGCCGGCTGGCGAGTTGGGCGGTGTGGCTTACTGGATGACGGCGGCGGCTGCGTCGGCAGCGGCGCTGGCGGCCTCTTCGGCTGCATCCTTGCGGTTGTTGTTGACAGGGGCGGCGACATCGCCGCCACCGAGGTCAGTGGTTTCCAGCTCGAACACGCCCTGCTGGCTGCCCAGGCTGGTCACCGCAACGATGTAGCGGCCTGCACGCAGATTCAGGGTCAGCTGCGCGTTGGTGCCATTGCCGCCGTCGTCGTTCTCTTCGTCGACGCCCGGACCGGTGATGTGCAGCACCGAATCGAAGCCATCGGCGATGGCGTCGAACTGGATGTGCTTGGGTGCATCCAGGTTGAGCACGAAGGTACGGCGGCCGCGCGAATCCATCATCGATTGTGCGGTCTGGCCTACGGTCAGCGCAGTGCCGTCACGGGTAACCAGGCCATTCTCGGTTGGGGTCAGCTTGACGTTTAGCTTGAACGAGCCGGTGTTGCCATTCACCGAGGACGCGGCGACGGTGTACTCGCCCGGCTCCAGGTAGGTGCGGATGCGGGCGTTGAGGTTGCCGCCGTTGTCATCGTCTTCCAGTTCGACGTTGCGGCCGTTCAGGCGCAGGTAGGAGTCGAATGCGCTGGACTCCACGGTGATGGCGTACAGCCCGGCCTTGTCGACCTTCAGCTTGTACTCCTGCTTGTCACCCATCAGCCAGTCGGTGATCTCGCTTTCGGCGCCCAGCGGCTTGCCGTCATACGGCACGACCTTGGCGCTCTTGAGCTTGAACGGGCCAAACGCGTCGGCGCTGGCGCTGTTGACTGCGACCAGGTAGGTGCCGTCCTTGGGGGCGCGGAAGGCCAGGTTGACCGAGCTGGAGGAGTCGCCTTCGCTCATGCCCGAAGAGGAGGCATTGGCAATCATGTTCTGGCCGTCGAACACCGCCAGCTGGCCGCTGAGCGAGCCACCCAGTTCCAGGGAGACGGCTTCGCCGTTCTTCATGGTGATCTTGTAGCCCTGGTGACGGCTGCCGTCGTTGTAGTTCAGGGTGCTGGACGAGGTGATTTCACCAGAGACCGTTTCCCCGACGGTCAGGTTCGAGGCCTTGTCGCCGCCGGTGGGGGCGAGGCCACCCAGCTTCTGGCAGGCAGCAAGTGCCAAGGTCAAGGTGATGGCTGCAAACAGGCGAGCGTGTCTGGTGTTCAAGCTTAGGTCCTTCATGGTCAGAAATGTCTCCTTTTCCCGTCTTCGCGGGTCAGGCGGCGATTCTAACGTTAAGTTGTGTCTATTCAGCGAGAACGTCTTCACGCCCCAAAGGCCCAATTCAGGAGGCAGCTGGATGCTAGAATTGACAGCTTGTCTGCCTCACTAGACCGACCATGATCGAACTCAATCCCATCCGCCAGCGAATCACCGATCTCACCGATCGCGTGCTATCGCTCAGGGGGTATCTTTGACTACGACGTCAAGAAAGAACGTCTCGAAGAAGTAACCCGCGAACTCGAAAACCCGGACATCTGGAACAACCCAGAGTACGCCCAGACCTTGGGCCGCGAGCGCTCGGTGCTGGACAAGACCGTCACCGGCATTGCCGATGTACTGGACGGCCTGTCTGAAGCCACCGAACTGCTTGAGCTTGCCGAAAGCGAGCAGGACGAGGACACGGCGCTGGCCGTGGTGGCCGACCTGGAAAAATTCCAGGCGCACATCGAGAAGCTCGAATTCCAGCGCATGTTCTCCGGCGAGATGGACAGCTGCAACGCCTTCGTCGACATCCAGGCCGGTGCTGGCGGTACCGAAGCCCAGGACTGGGCCGAAATGATGCTGCGCATGTACCTGCGTTGGTGCGAATCGCGCGGCTGGAAGACCGAGCTGATGGAAGTGTCCGGTGGCGACGTCGCGGGCATCAAGTCGGCTACCTTCCGCGTCGAAGGCGAGTTCGCCTACGGCTGGCTGAAGACCGAGATCGGCGTGCACCGCCTGGTGCGCAAGTCGCCGTTCGACTCGGACAACCGTCGCCACACCAGCTTCACCTCGGTATTCGTGTCGCCGGAAGTCGATGACAACATCGAGATCGACATCAACCCGGCCGACCTGCGCACCGACGTGTACCGTTCCTCCGGTGCTGGTGGTCAGCACGTCAACAAGACCGAGTCGGCGGTGCGTATCACCCACATCCCGACCAATACCGTGGTTGCCTGCCAGACCGGCCGCAGCCAGCACCAGAACCGCGACACCGCGATGAAGATGCTGGCCGCGAAGCTCTATGAACTGGAAGTGCAGAAGCGGAACACCGAGCGTGATGCGCTGGAAGCCACCAAGTCGGACATCGGCTGGGGCAGCCAGATCCGTAACTACGTGCTCGACCAGAGCCGTATCAAGGACCTGCGCACCGGCGTTGAGCGTACCGATACGCAGAAGGTGCTGGACGGCGACCTGGATGAGTTCATCGAGGCCAGCCTCAAGTCGGGCCTGGAAGCAGGCGCCAAACGCAGCGACGCGTAATCCGGAATGGCCCTGCGCGGGCCATTCCCTTGTTGTACGGTGCGGTTTCACCAGGCGGTGGCCGCACCTTGTCATCTCCCCCCAAAATCAAATGAATGCCATGACCGAACAGACCCCTGAAACGCAGCAGCTCCCCGTCGACGAGAACAGCCTCATCGCCGAGCGCCGCGCGAAACTCACGGCGCTGCGCGGGCAGGGCATTGCCTACCCGAACGACTTCCGCCGCGAAGACTTCGCCGGCACCTTGCAGGCCGAGTACGCCGATGCCGAGGCCTGGACCAGCGAAGCGCTGGAAGCCACCGGCCGCACCGTGAAGATGGCCGGCCGCTTGATGGCCAAGCGCATCATGGGCAAGGCCAGCTTCGCGCAGATCCAGGACGAGAGCGGCCGTATCCAGCTGTTCCTGCAGGCCACCGCACTGGGTGACATCTATGCCGCCTTCAAGGGCTGGGACGTTGGCGACATCATCGCCGTCGAAGGTGGCCTGACCCGCACCAAGACCGGCGAACTGTCGGTCAAGGCGACCAGCATCCGCCTGCTGACCAAGTCGCTGCGCCCGTTGCCGGACAAGTGGCACGGTCTGGCCGATGTCGAACAGCGCTACCGTCAGCGTTATGTCGACCTGATCGTCACCCCGGAATCGCGCGACGTCTTCATCAAGCGCTCCAAGATCATCCGCGCCATGCGCGCATGGCTGGACAACCGCGACTTCCTCGAAGTCGAAACGCCGATGATGCATTACATCCCCGGCGGCGCCACGGCCAAGCCGTTCACCACGCATCACAACGCGCTGGATATGCAGCTGTACCTGCGGGTTGCGCCGGAGTTGTACCTGAAGCGTCTGGTGGTTGGCGGCCTTGAGCGCGTCTACGAGATCAACCGCAACTTCCGCAACGAAGGCGTCAGTACCCGCCACAACCCGGAATTCACCATGATGGAGCTGTACGAGGCCTATGCCACGTACAACGAAGTGATGGACCTGACCGAAGGCGTGATCCGCGATGTCGCGCAGAGCGTGCTCGGGACCACCGTGGTGGAATGGGATGGCGTGCAGATCGATCTGGCCCCGGCGTTCCGCCGCTGGCGCATGGACGAAGCCGTACGTCACCACAACCCGGAAATCACCGCCGCCGACTGCACCGATCGTGATGCGCTGCTGCGCCATTGCGAGCGCCTGAAGATCCGCGTAAAGCCGAGCTACGGCTGGGGCAAGCTGCTGCTGGAGATCTTCGAGGCCACGGTCGAACACACCTTGATCCAGCCGACCTTCATCACCGATCACCCGGTCGAGGTCTCGCCGCTGGCCCGCGCCAGCGACAACGACGCTGGTTACACCGACCGCTTCGAACTGTTCGTCAACGGCAAGGAGCTGGCCAATGGCTTTTCCGAGTTGAACGATCCGGAAGACCAGGCCGCACGTTTCCAGGCCCAGGTCGAAGCCAAGGACGGTGGTGACGACGAAGCCATGCATTACGACGCCGACTACATCCGTGCGCTTGAATACGGCATGGCACCGACCGGCGGCCTGGGTATCGGCATCGACCGTCTGGTGATGATGCTGACCGGCCGTGCCTCGATCCGCGACGTGCTGCTGTTCCCGTACATGCGCCCGGAAGCCTGATCCAGGGCGACCCGGCTGCAGCCGCAAGAACAAAGGCCTTCCCGGTTAAGGGAAGGCCTTTTTGTTTGCCAAATGTAGTGCCGAGCCATGCTCGGCAGAGGCTTTACCAGCGAAAAGCTGCCCTCACCCCAACCCCTCTCCCGCACGCGGGAGAGGGGCTAAAGCGCCGCGAATCGGCCTTCCGCGCAGGGGATCGCATGTAGTGCCGAGCCATGCTCGGCAGAGGCCTTCCAATAGCGCCTCAGCCCAGCACCGCCCGCACCCCCAGATTGATCAGCATCCCGCCAACCAACAACCAACCAAACAACAACAAAGCCAACAACATCGGCTTGGCACCTGCCTGACGCAGTGCCGAAGCATGCGTGGTCAAACCCAGCGCAGCCATCGCCATTGCCAGCAACACGGTGTCCAGATCCACCAACACCTTCACCAGCTCAGCCGGCAGCAACTGCAGCGAGTTGAAACCGACCATGGCGATGAAGCCGAACGCGAACCAAGGAATGGTGATCTTCGACCGCTCGCCATTGCCGCTGTTCTGGCCACGCGCCAGCAATGCAGACAGGCCGACCAGGAACGGCGCCAGCATCATCACCCGCACCATCTTGGTGATGACCGCGGCATCGGCGGCAGGTTCACTGACCGCACGACCTGCAGCCACCACCTGCGCAACCTCATGCACGGTAGAGCCGGTAAACACGCCGAACGCGGTTTCATCCAGCGGCATCCAGCCCGCCGACACGCCCCACTGATACAGCAGCGGGTACAGGAACATCGCGATCGTGCCAAACACCACCACCGTGGCCACGGCAACGGCGACCTGTTCGGCACGGCCCTTGATCACCGGCTCGGCCGCCATCACCGCGGCAGCACCACAGATCGAACTGCCGGCACCGATCAAAAGTGCCGAGTTGCGATCCATGCCCAGCAATCTGGTGCCCAGCCACCAGGCCAGGCCGAAGGTCGAACACAGCACCAGCGCATCGATCGCCACGCCAGCGACGCCAACCTGGCCGATATCCTGCAGGGTCAGGCGCAGGCCATAGAGAATGATGCCGGCGCGCAGCAGGGTGGCCTTGGAAAAACCAACCCCTGCGTCAGCGCGGGTAGCCAAGCTGCGATAAACCGTGTTGCCCAGCACGATGCCGATGACGATGGCCAGGGTCAGCGCGCTGATGCCGTGGTTCTGCATCCACGGCAAGGTGCCCAGCCAGATCGACAGGCCAGCGACGGCGGCCGTCAGCAGCAGGCCGGGGAGGCGGGAGAGGGGCATCGAGGTCAGCCCTTGGGTCGAGGTGTTCATAACATTGGGTTATTAGAAGATAGCCCATGCTGCACCTACGGTTATTACCTGTAAAACGGATAATATTGGTTGAATCAACCGATTTTAGAGGTAGGTTGTGCATCTCTCCCTACGCCAGTTGCAGATCTTTTCCGGTATCGCGGAGGCCGGTACCACTACGGCCGCGGGCGAGTTGTTGGGCTTGTCGCAATCGGCGGTCAGTGCCGCCCTGGTCGAATTGGAGAGCCTGCTCGGGCTGGCTTTGTTCGACCGGATTGGGCGCCGGCTGGTGCTCAACGGCCACGGCAGAGCCTTGCTGCCGCAGGCGCGGGCGTTGTTGGCGGGTATGACCGATATCGAGCGTCGGTTCCGAGCAGACAGCCAGACCGGTGCGGCCGTGCGCTGGCAGGTCGGCGCCAGCACGACCATTGGCAACTACCTGATGCCGGCGCGGATCGCCGACCTGCAGGCCTCCAATCCGCACGCCCATGTCGAACTGGTGATCGGCAATACCCGCGAGGTCACCACCGCCGTGCAACGGCTGGAGGTGGATGTCGGCTTGATTGAAGGGCCCAGCCACGAGCCTGGGCTGGAAGTGGCGCACTGGCAGCAGGACGAGCTGGTGGTGGTGTTTGGCGAACGCCACCCGCTCGCCGTGCAGTTCAAAAGTGGAGCGGACCTGACGATGCTGCGGCAGGCGCGCTGGCTGCTGCGCGAACCCGGTTCAGGTACTCGCGAGGCTGCCGAACAGGCCTTGTTGCCGCATCTGCATGGCTTCGCGGAAGTGCTGCAGTTGGGCGGCACCGAAGCGATCAAGCAGGGCGCGGTCGCCGGGCTGGGGCTGGCCTGCCTGTCGCGGCATGCGGTGGCTGATCTGGTGACGCTGGGCAAGCTGCAGGTGTTGGCGACGCCCATGCCGCCATTGCAGCGTCAGCTATGGGCGGTGCGGCACCCTGGCAAGCGGATTCCGGCCAGCCTGCGCCAGCTGCTCGGCCTGCCGGCGGACGTGTTTAGCGACGATTGAGCGCGGTCGACCGCCAGAGCCCGTACAATACGCCCATGCCTTTGATTACCTTGCAGAACGTCGACTACAGCGTCGGCGGCCCGTTGTTGCTGGAAAAAGCCGAACTGTCGATCGAGACTGGCGAGCGTATCGCCCTGATCGGCCGCAACGGCGCCGGCAAATCCACTCTCATGAAGCTGATGGCTGGCGAGCTCAAGCCCGATGACGGCGAGGTGCGCGTGCAGCAGGGCGTGCGCGTCACCCGACTCGAGCAGGAAGTGCCGCATGGCGCTGCCGGCAGCGTGTTCGACGTGGTCGCCGATGGCCTCGGCGAGCTCGGCCACTGGCTGGCCGAGTTCCATCGCCTGAGCCACGCCGAAGTCTTCGATGGCGAGGCCATGGGCAATGTGCAGGCCAAGATCGATGCCGCCGATGGCTGGGGTCTGGATCAGCGCGTCGAGGAAACCCTGACCAAGCTCGACCTGGATGGCGATGCCGAATTCGGCCGTCTGTCCGGCGGCATGAAGCGCCGCGTGCTGCTGGCGCGTGCGCTGGTAGCCGGCCCGGACGTGCTGCTGCTCGACGAGCCGACCAACCACCTGGACATCGAAGCCATCGATTGGCTGGAAACCTTCCTCAAGGGCTGGAACGGCTGCGTGGTGTTCGTCACCCATGACCGCCGTTTCCTGCGTGCCTTGGCCACCCGCATCGTCGAGATCGATCGCGGCCAGGTGACCAGCTGGCCGGGTGACTGGGACAACTACGAGCGCCGTCGCGAGGAGCGCCTCAACGCGCAGGCGCAGGAAAACGCCCGCTTCGACAAGCTGCTGGCGCAGGAAGAAGTCTGGATCCGCCAAGGCATCAAGGCGCGCCGTACCCGCGACGAAGGTCGTGTACGCCGGCTCAAGGCCATGCGCAACGAGCGCAGCCAGCGGCGTGAGCTCGGTGGCAACGTCAAGCTGGAAGCGGCCGGTGCCGAGAACTCCGGCAAGAAGGTCATCGACATCAAGAACATCTCCTTCTCGTTCGGCGAGCGGGTGATGGTCAAGGATTTCGAAACCACCATCCTGCGTGGTGACCGCATCGGCCTGATCGGCCCCAACGGCAGCGGCAAGACCACCTTGCTGAAGCTGCTGCTGGGCGAACTGCAGCCGGACAGCGGCGAAGTGCGCCAGGGCACCAACCTGCAGATCGCCTACTTTGACCAGTACCGCGCCACCCTGCGCGAGGATTGGAGTGCGATCGAGAACGTGGCCGAAGGCGCGGACTTCATCGATCTCAACGGCAAGCGCAAGCATGTGCATGCCTACCTGCAGGACTTCCTGTTCACCCCGGAACGCGCACGCGCGCCGATCACCCGCCTGTCCGGTGGCGAGCGCAACCGCCTGCTGCTGGCCAAGTTGTTCGCACAGCCGTCCAATCTGCTGGTGATGGACGAACCGACCAACGACCTGGACGTGGAAACCCTGGAGCTGCTGGAGGAGCTGCTGGCCGACTACACCGGCACCTTGCTGCTGGTCAGCCATGACCGTGACTTCCTCGACAACGTGGTGACCTCCACGCTGGTGCTGGAAGGCGAGGGCAAGGTGGGCGATTACATCGGCGGCTACAGTGACTCGCTGCGCCAGCGTCCGGCACCGACCCAGACCGCGATGGCGGTGGCCAAGGCTTCGGCGACGGCAGCACCTGCAGCTGCGCCTGCCGCTCCGGTGGCCGATGCCGCGCCCAAGCGCAAGCTCAGCTTCAAGGACGCGCGCGAGCTGGAGCAGCTGCCGGCGAAGATCGAGAAGCTGGAACTGGATGTGGAAGGCCTGACCTCGGCGATGAACGATCCCTCGTTCTATACCCGATCCAGCGCCGAAGTCACTGCGCACACGCAGCAGCTGACCAAGGTGCAGGCCGAACTGGATGCCGCCTACGCACGTTGGCAGGAACTGGACGCCTGATCCGGCGCTGACGGTCTACGCGTTGCTTCACCTGCCGTCCTCGTCGAGGACGGCAGGATGGTGTCCATGGATGCTGCGAGGTGATGATGAAACGGCCGTTCGACGTTGCACGTATCGATCATGTGGTGTTCCGGGTCCGCGACCTGGAGCGCAGCATTGCGTTCTATTCAACCGTGCTGGGCTGCGAGGTGGTGCGACGACGCGACCATCTTGGTTTGGTGCATCTGCGTGCCGGTGCGTCGATGATCGACTTGATCAGTCTGGATGGCACGTTGGGTGCGCGCGGTGGTGCCGGGCCGGGACCGGAGGCGCGCAATGTTGATCATCTCTGCCTGCGGATCGAGCCTTTCGATGAGGCGGGCCTGGTTGCGTATCTCTCCCTGCACGGCGCAACGCCGTCGGCGGCTGCCGAGGTGAATTTCGGTGCTGAAGGGGATGGGCTGTCGTTGTACTTCAGGGACCCCGATGGCAACACCATCGAGCTGAAGGGGCCGGTTTCGGCGCACTTGGACTGATGCTCTGCTCCCTCCCCTTCGCTGCGCGAAAGGGAGGGAGCAGCTGCTCGGCAGAATGGAGGGCTGAACGTTTTGCTCCCTCCCTTGCACCGAAGGCGTAGGGGAGGGCCGGGGAGGGGTGCTTTGGGCGGTTGATCTACGGGTTGTTCGGCTTGGTGCTGTGGCGCTGATGGGGTGCTGGGAACGCTCCTGCCGAGCATGGCTCGGCACTACGCTCCCTCCATTGCAGCGCAGGTGCAGGGGAGGGCTCTTGGCACGAGCTAGCGCTTGCGGGCCAAGCACGCTCCGCGCATGCTCGTGCCATTCAACAAGAGCAGCAGCCATGCATCGCAGACTCAATACGTTACTGCTGCTCGCAACACCCTTCGCCTTGCCGGCGCACGCCGAAGTCAAAGACGCCACACCCAGTGGCTTCACCGTCGAAAACAGTGTCCTGATCGCAGCCACGCCAGCGCGCGTCTGGCAGGCGATGACGGCTGATATCGATCATTGGTGGCCAAAAGACCACAGTTGGTGGGGAAAGGCTGCAACGCTCTCCATCGATGCCCGCGCCGGTGGCTGCTTCTGCGAGCGCGCAGGCGCACAGCAGGCGCAACACCTGCAGGTCGTGTTCGTAGATCCGGAGAAAACCCTGCGCATGACCGGCGGGCTGGGGCCGATGCAGGGCATGGGCCTGCACGGTGTCGCCGAGTGGACCCTGCAGGCAGAAGGCACTTCAACCCGGGTAAGTTGGCGCTACCGCGCAGGCGGTTACAGCCCCGATGATCTCAGTGCCCTGGCGCCAGTTGTGGACAAGGTCCAGGCGCAGCAATTGGATGGCCTGGCGCGCTGGCTGCAGGCCGCCCGCTGAGGATCATTCTTCCTCGTCACCAGCTGCCTCTTCGCCGCCACCCGGCAGCTCCAGGAAGGCCCAGAACGCCACCTTGTCCTCGGCCCAGCTGGCCGAGGCTTCGGACAGCACGTCCAACAAGGTATCGAAGTCAGCCGGGCTGCCTTGACGCAGATCGTTGGCATCGCTGAACAGCAAGGCATAGCCGTTGGCCGGCAACCAGGACAGGTCACGCAAGCCATCGGACAGCGCATCCCAGTTGCGGCTCCAGCCGGCGGGGAAGTCGAGCTGGGTGCCCAGGCGCATCAGCAAGGTGCGTTTGTCGGCGCAGCCTTCCAGATCGATGCGGCACACGCGCAAGCCAGCATCGCGGGCTACCGCTGCCAAGCCGCCGAGGTCGCCGTCGCCAACACCGTAGACGCCGGCCTGGCTGACATCTTCCAGACCCATGTCAAAACCGCTGTCACTCATGGCGTACTCCTGGCGGGGACTTCGAAGCTGCGGAAGCTCTCGTAATGGTCATCGGTGTAATACCAGGCATCCGGCGGGTCGCCGCCGGTGACGATGCGCTTGGCGCCACGATGACTCAGCCCGGGTGTATCCACGGTGTACTCGCGGTAATAGCCGCGCGGCCGCTGCGGCAGCTGGCGCTCGCGGTTGCCGAAGGTGCTGCCGTCCTGGCGGTGCGGGTAGGGGCCGCCGCGCTGGATCAGGGCGATGGTGTCGCGCGCTTCTGCCGGCAGGAAAGCCGGGAGCGGGTCCCTGCTGCGTTCGTCGGCGCGTGCGGCTTGGCTGGTCCCGGCCGCTGCGGGCAAGTCCTGCGAAAGCGATGGCGCGAACTGCGGAGGCGCAGGTTGCTGCAGTACGCGCATGCCCCACAGCCCGCCAATGAGCAGGACGATGGCGACGACAAGGAGCATGGGCTTGCGCATGGGCAGTAGGAGAAGTCCGGAACAGGCGGTGATTATCACGCCATGACAGCGTCTTTGTTGAACAGATGGTTCAGTACGCAGGTTTCACGTGGCAGTAACAACGTCCGCGCAGATCGCGCCTGCACTGTCCACCGCCCGCGTGCGGGACAAAGTTTCCTTTACGACACCCTTGGTAAGTTGCTGCTTCGTCCCTACCATTGACAGCGCACCGTCTGGTTTTTCGACCAGACACAGAAACCGGCTATCCAAAGGAGATCCCTCATGGCTTACACCCTGCCCAAGCTGCCTTACGCCTACGACGCCCTGGAACCGCATATCGATGCGGCCACGATGGAGATCCACCACAGCAAGCACCACCAGACCTACATCAACAACATCAATGCTGCGCTGGAAGGCACCGAGTACGCCGACCTGCCGGTTGATGAGCTGGTGAAGAAGACCAAGTCGCTGCCGGAGAACCTGCAGGGCCCGGTGCGCAACAACGGTGGCGGTCATGCCAATCATTCCCTGTTCTGGACCGTGATGTCGCCCAACGGCGGCGGCCAGCCGGTCGGTGACGTCGGCAAGGTCATCGAATCGCAGCTGGGCGGTTTCGAGAAGTTCAAGGAAGCCTTCACCAAGGCTGCGCTGACCCGTTTCGGCAGCGGCTGGGCGTGGCTGAGCGTGACCCCGGACAAGAAGGTTGTCGTCGAGTCCTCGGCCAACCAGGACAGCCCGCTGATGGACGGCAACACCCCGATCCTGGCGCTGGACGTGTGGGAACACGCTTACTACCTGAAGTACCAGAACCGTCGCCCGGAATACATCGGCGCGTTCTTCAACGTGGTCGACTGGAACGAAGTCGAGCGTCGTTACCAGGAAGCGATTGCCTGATAGCGGTGACATGAAGCGGCTGTTCCGGTTGGGACGGCCGGTCCAGCAAAGGCCGGGCATTGCCCGGCCTTTGTCGTTGCTGGCGTCCCAAACCCCATGTTGTGGGAGCGGCGTCAGCCGCGAAGCACACACATCATCGGAGTGCATGTATGCCCGCAGCTGCAACAACCTCAGCTTCGCGGCTTACGCAGCTCCCACAAACGACCGTAGACAACTGCCGCCTCAGGGCTGCTCAGCGTCCCCGGTTGCGGGGATGCGGGTGACGCGCAACGTTGCCATCATGCCCAGCGGCTCGGGCGCCGGCTGTGCGTCGCTGGCCGGTAGTTGGATCGCCTGCTGGGTGATGTCGGCGAAGCTGCGGACCTGGTACAGCACGTCCAGCCCGTGTTGGGCGTCGGCTGCGAGGCGGGCATCACCACGGCGATTGGACGGATTCCTGCGTGCCGGCTGATAACCGGGCAGTTGCCGAACCAGTTCCTCGGTGGGCGCGGCAAAGTTGCCGATGATCAGTGACGGCAGGCCTTCGGCGGTGGCATCCATCCAGGAGCGCAGATCCGCAGCCTGGTGGCCGCGCGAGACCGGGCTGTTGTCGCTGGGGCACATACTGGCGGCATAGATGTTCAGTTGGGTCTGCTGCAGCTGCAGGCGCTGCATGCCGGCGGCGGTTGGCGCGTCATCGCCGTGCAGCAGGGTGATGCCGTCCTGCTGGGCTTGCAGGCGGGTCAACACCGCATTGCCGCGGCGCACCGGCTGGCTGGGGCGGTCGGCACTGATGAAGTCGCAGCTGTACTTGAGGCGGCTGCCCAGCCAGCAGGCGGGGTTGGGGGTGTTGGCCAGCTGGCGCACGTCCTGCACGACGATCACGTCCGGCCGCAGGTCTTCCATCAGCGCGGCGATCCGGTCGCGCTGGCCGGTCCAGATTTCGCCGCTGTCGGGCAGGCGCAGGTTGGCGATCTTGATGACCGGTATGACCGGCTCAGCCATGACGCCAAATGACAGGACAAGCAGTCCGAAACAGCCCCAGCGCAGCATTGCAACGCCTCAAGATGAGGGACTGTCATCCTAATGCTTTCCGCGTAGAAGGGGCGTGCAGGCGGCTGTAATGGGGTCTTGCTGGTGTGGGCGGTAGGTGTTTTACCTGTTGGATCCAGTCTGGCGGGCAGCCTGATGCGTTACGCTTGCAACCTTTGTATTCACGGATCGCCCGCAGATGACGACCAACGACGTGGCAGCAGCCCCGAACCCCAAGGCAAAGATGCCGCGCCAGATCGGCTACATCATCGGTAATGAGGCGTGCGAACGCTTCAGCTTCTACGGGATGCGCAACATCCTGGTGCAGTTCCTGATCACCTCGCTGCTGTTGCAGGAGATCACCGCCGAAGGCCGGGCCGGCGAAGCCAAGGACATCATGCACAGCTTCATGATCGGCGTGTATTTCTTCCCGCTGCTCGGTGGCTGGCTGGCAGACCGCTTTTTCGGCAAGTACCACACCATTCTCTGGTTCAGCCTGATCTACTGTGTCGGCCATCTGTGCCTGGCGCTGTTCGAGGGCAACCGGCAAGGCTTCTTCCTGGGCTTGGGGCTGATCGCGTTGGGTGCAGGTGGCATCAAGCCACTGGTGGCGTCGTTCATGGGCGACCAGTTCGACCAGGGCAACAAGCACCTGGCCAAGATCGTGTTTGACGCGTTCTACTGGATCATCAATTTCGGCTCGCTGTTCGCCTCGCTGCTGATCCCGCTGGCGCTGAAGAACCTCGGTCCGCAGTGGGCGTTCGGTATTCCCGGCATCCTGATGTTCGTGGCCACCTTCGTGTTCTGGCTGGGACGCAAGCGCTACGTGCTGGTGCCGCTGCCGCCCAAGGACCCGCATTCCTTCGCCAACGTGGTGCGTACAGCGCTGCTGGCACAAGCCCCGGGCCAGGGCCGCATGGGTCTTGTGGTGGCGGTGTTGGGCGTGGTGCTGGCGCTGGCTTCGTTCGCGTTGGTGCCCAGCCTGGGCATCGTGATCTGTCTGTGTCTGGCGCTGGTCTCGTTGCTGGCCGGTATTGGCGGCGGCACCATGCTGCAGCTGGACCGCGCCCGTGGCGTGCACCCGGAGGCGGCTGTCGAAGGCGTGCGCTCGGTGCTGAAGGTGCTGGTGATCTTCGCCCTGACCACCCCGTTCTTCTCGCTGTTCGACCAGAAGGCCTCGACCTGGGTGCTGCAGGGCCAGCAGATGAGCATGCCGAGCTGGTTCACCGCCTCGCAGATGCAGGCGCTCAACCCGCTGCTGGTGATGATCCTGATCCCGTTCAACAATCTGGTGCTGTACCCGGCCCTGCGTCGCTTCGGCTTCGAGCCGACCGCGCTGCGACGGATGACCGCCGGTATCGCCTTCAGCGGCTTGGCCTGGATCGTGGTGGGTGGCATCCAGGTGGTGATGGACGGTGGCGATGCGATGTCGATCTTCTGGCAGGTGCTGCCGTACGCGCTGCTGACCTTCGGTGAAGTACTGGTTTCGGCGACCGGTCTGGAGTTCGCCTACAGCCAGGCGCCGGCGTCGATGAAGGGCGTGGTGATGAGCTTCTGGAACCTGACCACCACCATCGGTAACCTGTGGGTGCTTCTGTCCAATGCGGCGGTGCGCAACCACGCGGTCACCGACCGTATTGCCAGTACCGGCTTGAGCGAGACCGCGTTCCTGATGTTCTTCTTCGCCGGCTTTGCCTTCATTGCGGCACTGGCATTCGGCATCTACGCACGCCGTTACAAGATGGTCGACAACTACCGGGCGGTTTGAACATGCAAGGACCGATAACCCTGATCCTGATCGCCGTCACTGCCCTGGTGTCGTGGATGGCGTTCAACAACCGCAAGCTGGCTGACCGCTTGATCCTGTGGCCGCCGGCCATCGACAAACACAAGCAGTACGACCGGCTGGTGACCTATGGGTTCATCCATGCTGATTTCGGGCACCTGTTGTTCAACATGGTCACCCTGTATTTCTTCGGGCGCTCGATCGAGGTCATCATGCTCGGCACGACCGGGCAGTGGTGGGTCTATCCGTTGTTCTACCTGTCGGCGCTGGTGGTATCGATCCTGCCGACCTACCTGAAGAACCAGAAGAACCCGAACTACCTGAGCCTGGGGGCGTCAGGCGCGGTGTCGGCGGTGCTGTTCGCCTACATCCTGATCGCGCCGTGGAAGCTGATCCTGGTGATGTTCATCCCGGCCCCGGCCATCGTGTATGCCGCGTTCTACGTCGGCTACAGCATCTGGATGGACAAGAAGGGCGGGGACAACGTCAATCACAGCGCGCACCTGGCCGGTGCCGCTTTCGGTGTGATGTTCATGCTGATCATGGAGCCGGAGCTGGTGCAGCACTTCCTGCAGAGTCTGATGAATCCTACTTTCCGCTTCTGATCGGCGGGTAGGGAGCTGGGGGCTGTATCGCCCCACATGCCAGGGGCCGCGCGCATCGTGTCGTCGCGGCCCCTTTTCGTTCATGGCCGCTGCGCCTTGGGCGCGCCGCGTGCGTGAACGCTGGTGGCTGGCTCAGGCGGCGTAGCTGTCGAGCAGGCGCGAATAGACTTCGCTGTCGATCTTCTTGAATTCCCAGCCGTCGGTGTCGCCGGCGACGGCCAGTTGAAACAGGCCTTCCAGCAGGGTGGAGTCGTGGTCGTTGGACGGGATCTGCATCGTGCGGTCGTTGTCGAACACGGGGCACCTCGGCTATCAGCTGTTGTTTGCGGGTATACGCAGCAAATCCCGTGCCAGCTTTTGAGACGCAGTCCATGCTTTGATTGCGGTAGCGCAGCTGGCGCCGATGTCGGAAAGTGACGCAAAGTGGCGCTTCCGACCTATAGCGCGCGTCATCACCTCGCTTTCACCAAATCCCACGAGTTGAGCAGGAGTAATCATGAGCTTGAACAAACCGCCAGTTCCAGATATTGAACATGACGCAGCCGCAAGCCGCTTCCTGACGCTGGTCGATGGTCAGCGCGCGGTGCTGGATTACGAGCTGGATGGCGGAGTGATGGTCATCACCCATACCGGGGTGCCCGAGGCCATCGGCGGTCGTGGCATTGCCGCGGCATTGACCCGATCCGCGCTGGAGCATGCGCGTGTTGCAGGCTGGAAGGTGATACCGGCCTGCGCTTATGCCGCCGCTTTCATGCAACGTCATGGCGAATATGCGGACCTGCTGGGATAATTCGCTGGCATGGCCAAGCCCGACCGGGCGGCCGCACACACCTCCAAGGGATCAAAGGGCATGAACAGGTTGGTACGGGGATCGTCTGCCGCAGCGGTATTGCTGCTGGCATTGGCTGGTTGCAAGCAGGATGAGCAAGGTGCGCCGGTCGCACCGGCCGCGGAACCGGTGCAGGCACCGGTTGCGGTCGCACCTGCGGCAGCTGATCTGCGCGATGTGATTGAGAACACCCCAAGCTATGTCATTGGTATCAGCTACCCGCCGGCAGCCGCCAAGTATCCGGGCCTGGCCAATGCGCTGAGCGACTATGCAGGCCATGCCAAGGCTGACCTGTTGAAGTCGGTGTCCGAGCTGGGCAATGACAAGCCCACCGCCCCGTACGAACTGTCGCTGGCCTTCGACATGCTGGTGGAATCGCCGACGGTGGTCGCGGTGTCCGCCGATGGCAGCAGCTACACCGGTGGCGCGCATGGCCAGCCGCTGGTAGCGCGTTTTGTATGGCTGCCCGAGCAACAGCAGCTGCTCAAGGCGGAAGACCTGATCACTACGACCAAGGGCTGGCAGGCGATCAGTGATTTCACCGAGGACAAGCTGTTGGAGCAGGCTACGGTGCGTGCCCAGGGTGAGGACATGTCGCCGGAAGAGCAGCAGGCCCAGGTCCGCAACCTGTCCAAGATGATCGACGAAGGCACCACGGCCGACGCCACCAACTTCGGCCAGTTCCAGCCGGTGCTGGACGCGGCGGGCAAGATTTCGGCACTGCGGTTCGTGTTCCCGCCCTATCAGGTGGGGCCGTATTCGGATGGCACGCAGACGGTGGATGTGCCGGCGGCGGTGCTGTTGCCGCATGTGGCGGCGGCTTACCAGGGGCTGTTCGCGCACCCCTGAAACACAGGAGGTCAGTGATGGATGCAGGGCTGCAACGACGTGTGGAAGCACTGCTGCAGGAGGCCGATATCACCCCTGGCGGTGATAGGCCACAGGACCTGGACATCCTCGACCCGCGCTTCTATGCGCGGGTGCTGGCCGACGGCTCGCTCGGTCTGGGCGAGAGCTACATGGAAGGTTGGTGGCAGGCGCATTCGCTGGATGGCCTGCTCACCCACCTGCTGGATGCACGGCTGGACGAGCGCGTGCACGGCAGCGGCGAAGTCTGGGACGCGCTCAAGGCCAAGCTGTTCAACCTGCAGAGCGGGCAGGGCAGTTACGAAGTCGGCAGGCGGCATTACGACCTGGGCAACGATCTTTACCGGGCCATGCTTGGCAAGCGGTTGGTTTACAGCTGCGGATACTGGCGCAATGCCAGCACCCTGGATGACGCACAGGAAGCCAAGCTCGAGTTGATCTGCCGCAAACTGGGCCTGCAGCCGGGCATGCGCGTGCTGGATATAGGTTGTGGCTGGGGCGAGGCACTGAAGTTCGCGGCCGAACGTTATGGCGTGCGCGGTGTTGGCGTAACCATCTCGCAGGAGCAGGCGGAGTTTGCCCGCCAGCTATGCGCCGGGTTACCGGTAGAGATACGCCTGCAGGATTACCGCGAGCTGGACGAGCACTTCGACGCCGTGTTTTCGGTGGGCATGTTCGAGCATGTCGGGGTCAAGAACTACCGCAGCTACTTCGAAGTCGCCCGGCGCTGCCTGGGCGAGCAGGGCCTGTTCCTGCTGCACAGCATCGGCACCAACGTCAGCCGCGATCGCACCGATCCGTGGATCGCCAAGTACATCTTCCCCAACTCCATGCTGCCATCGGCGGCGCAGATCACCCATGCGATGGAAGGGTTGTTCGTGCTGGAGGACTGGCACAACTTCGGCACCGACTACGACCGTACCCTGCAGGCCTGGCGCGATAATGTCGAGGCGACCTGGGGGCAGTTGGATGCGCGCTACGACGAGCGCTTCCGGCGCATGTGGCGCTTCTATCTGGCTGCTTCGATGGCGACCTTCCGTACCCGCCACTCGCAGCTGTGGCAGTTGCTGTTGTCGCCACGCGGGGTTCGGGAGGGCTATCTGGCGCCACGCTGAACATGGAACGCTGTAACCGCAAAACTGTTTTAGAAGTTTATATTACATATGTGTATTATCCGCCTCATTCCTCGATGAGCCGGATAGCCCATGAGCAGCTTCGACGCGACCGAAACCCGGATTGATGCCACCTGCGCCCGCTGGCCGGGCTTCCCGCGTGAGCCGGCGGTGCTGGTGCGCCTGGTCAAGGGCATCTACAAGACCGTCCATGACCGCGCCAACGCGGTGTTGCGTGACTTCGACCTGAGCCACGCCGAATACAACATCCTGATGATGTTGTACGGCACGCCGGATCACCCGCTGACCCCGTCGGAGCTGGCCGAGGCCGCCACCGAGAAGTCGGCCAACATCACCCGGCTCACCGACCAGCTCTGCAACAAGGGTCTGCTGGAGCGGATTCCCGACACCAATGACCGACGCAAACTTGGGCTGCACCTGACCGACAAGGGGCTGGCCTGCATCCAGCGTCTTTTGCCGGAGATGGCGGAGCTGTTGGTCCTGCAGGTGCAGGGCTTGGATGAGGGTGAGCAGCATCAGCTCGAGCGGCTGCTGAAGAAGATGCTGGATGGCATCGAGGCCATCTGAGTACACCATGTCTGCCATCCCATCATCGGTAAGCGCGCCCACGACGACGCCTTGGCATGCCGGCATGCGCGGCTTCCTCAAGGGCGAGGCCGACACCTGGCTGTTCGTGCTGCGCACGACCGTGGCGTTCTTCCTGACCGGTTGGCTGGCGATGCGCCTGCAGTTGCCGCAGCCAGGCACAGCGATGATGACCACGGTCATCGTCATGCACCGGCAAAGCGGCATGGTGCTGGCAAAGGCCTTTTACCGGGTACTCGGCACCTTTGTAGGTGCGGCCGGTGCGTTGTTGATCGTGGGCTTGTTTCCGCAGCAGCGCGAGCCATTCCTGCTGCTGATGGCGCTGTGGATCGCCGGCTGCACCGCCGGAGCTACCTTGCATCGCAACTTCAAATCCTATGCCTTCGTGCTGGCCGGCTATACCGCAGCCATCATCGCCTTGCCGGTGATCTCCACCCATCCGGGGCAGGTCTTCGATTCGGCGGTGGCGCGCATCAGCGAAGTGCTGTTGGGCCTGTTGGTGACCGCGGTGGTCAGCGACACCGTGTTTCCGGTGCGCCTGCGCGACACCTTGCGTATGGCGGTGAACAACCAGTACCAGAACTTCCTGGGTTTCATGCGCGGTGCGCTGCTTGGGGAGGTTCCGCGTGAACGCATGGAGCAGGCGCATCTGCGGGTGGTGCGGGACGCGGTGGCATTGGAAGACCTGCGTAGTTCTGTGATCTTCGAGGACGGTGAAGCACGTGCACGCAGCGCGCATCTGCAGCGCTTCAACCAACGGTTCATGGCGGCATCGACCAGTTTCCAGTCGCTGCACCATCTGATCAATCGTCTGTTGCGTCAGCCAGACCAAGCTGCCGGCCAGGCCTTGCAGACGCTGTACCAGCCGCTGGGCACGGCCCTGCAGTCGAGCGAGCAGACGCCGGCGCAGCTGGCCGAGCAGATCCATGATGTGCGTAGAAACCTGGCGGCGCGTGGTGCCCAATTACGCAGAGAACTGAGCGGTGCTGCGCAGACAGAGGACTTCGATGTTGGCGCGCAGTTGTTGCGGCGCTTCGTGAAGGAGCTTGAGCAGTACGTGCATGCACGTCGGCAGCTGACCCTGCAGGTCGCGCCGACCGAGGAGGACGCACGTGCCCACTTCATCCGCGGCAATGACTATCTCGGTGCCGCGGTGGCGTTCGCCCGCACGGCCGTCACCATGTTGTTGCTGGGCGCATTGTGGGCTGCCAGCGGTTGGGCGATGGCGGTCAATGTGATGCTGTTGGCGACGATCTTTTCCGGCCTGTTTGCCACCATGCCGAACGCCGCGCAGATGACCAGCAAGGTGGCCTGGGGCTATCTGGTGGGTGTGTTGGCGGCTTACGTCTGTGACTACATGGTGCTGACCCGGATGGAGGGCTTTACCTTGTTGGTTGCCGGTTTGCTGCCGTTTTTCATGGTCGGGCCCTACATGGTCAGCCGGCCCAAGCTGGCGGTATTCGGTCTGGGTTACACCATGGGGCTGGTCAACATCCTGGCCATTACCGGTGTGCACGCGTTCGACCCGGTGCGCTTCTTCAACGAAGGCACGTCACATATGATCGCCATGGGGGCGGCGGTGTTGAGTTTCGCGCTGATACCGCCGCTGGTGGGCACGGCCTGGCTGCGCCGCCGGCAGATGGTCGCTCTGCGTGCGCAGGTAGGTTCGGCTGCGCAGGCGCCGCTGCGTGGGCTCCAGCACCGGTTCGAGAGCATCAACAGCGATCTGCTGCATCAGATCGTCACCCATACCGCAGCCGGCAGCGATGAGTCACGCGAGCAGTTGGCCTGGGCCTTGGCAGTCAATGAAACTGGCCGCGCATTGATCCACCTGCGCCAGGATGTTGCACGTGAGCCGGCATCGACGCAGTTGCACCAATGTGTTGACGCAGTGGTGCTGGCGTTGGCCGAGTTCTTCGCCTTGCCAGATGCGAAGGCATGGCAGCGCGCAGATGCTGCGCTGACCGAGGCGATCGCGCTCGCCCGCATACAGGCAGTTGAGGGTGGTGTTGCTGCGCGAGTGCTGCTGCATCTGCGCCTTGTGCGATTGGCGATGGTGGATGACAGCTCGGTCATGGCGACCTATATCGCGCCAGCGGATCACATTCTGGAGACACCCCGACATGCCCATTGAAATCGCATTCGCCGGAACCCTGTTTCCCGGCTTGCTGTTGTTGTTCCTGCTGGTCTGCATCGTGCTGTGGGCATTGGACACGCTGGCCGGCCGTCGTGGCTGGTATCGCAACGTCTGGCACCCGGCTTTGTTCCGTACCGCGATCTTCATCTGCTTGTTTGGTGGCTTCGGCCTGCTGCTGTTCTGAGAACTTCCCATGACCCCCAAAGTCCAATCCATTCTTCGTTTCTCCATCACTGCAGTGGCAGTGGTGATTGCCGCCCTGATCGCGATGGCGATGTGGCGTCATTACATGTACTCGCCATGGACCCGCGAGGGTCGCCTGCGCGCGGAAGTGGTGCGGGTGGCGCCGGATGTTTCAGGCCCGGTCAGCGCGGTGGCGGTGCGTGACAATCAGTTGGTGAAGCGCGGTGAAGTGCTTTATCAGATCGACCCGGCGCGCTACCAGAACGCTTTGAATCAGGCACGAGGCAACCTGGCCGCAGCGCAGGCGTCGGCACGCGCAGCGGGTGCAAGCATCCAGGTCGCGGCAGCCGGTGCCGCGCAGCAAAGCGCCAACGCCAGTCGCTACGAGCAACAGTACGAGCGACGCCAGCGCATCACGGGCAGCTTGATCTCCGAAGAGGCGCGGACTGATGCGCTCAGTGCCGCGCAGGCCGCGCGTGCCGGTGTGGCGCAGGCGCAGGCCAGTCGCCAGCAAGCCAGTGCTTCGCAGCAGCAGGCAATGGCGGCGGTAGAGCAGGCGCAGGCCGCATTGGATACGGCCGAGTTGAATCTGGAGCGCACCCAGGTGCGTGCACCGGTGGATGGCTATGTGACCAACCTCGAAGTGCGGCAGGGTGATTACGCCACCGCTGGTGCGGCCAAGCTGGCGGTGATCGATACCGATTCGTTCTGGGTCTACGGCTACTTCGAAGAGACCAAGCTGGCACAGCTGCATGTTGGCGATGGCACGCGCGTACAGCTGATGAGCGGGCAGGAGCTGCACGGGCACATCGAAAGTATTTCGCATGGCATTACCGATGCGGATAGTCCGACTGGCAGTGATCTGCTTGCGAATGTGAATCCGACCTACAACTGGGTGCGCTTGGCGCAGCGGATTCCGGTACGGATCAAGCTGGATGCGGGCTCGGTTGCGAAAGGTGTTGTGTTGGCCAATGGCATGACCGCTACGGTGATTGTGGAGCGGGGGCGGTAAGGTTGGGTTGGATTTTTTGCTGACCGGATGCTGGTTGAACGAAGTCCGAAGTCCGAAGTCCGAAGTCCGAAGCCAGAAGCCAGAAGCACAGAGCCAGAAGCACAAAGCGAGAAGCACAAAGCGAGAAGCACAAAGCGAGAAGCACAAAGCGAGAAGCACAAAGCGAGAAGCACAAAGCGCCCTCATCCGCCCTCCGGGCACCTTCTACCGCAGGCGGGAGAAGGGAATGCAGGCGCTGTTTGAACTGATGGCTTGCCGCGCAATGCGTGAAGTCAAGCAATGCATCAGCCCCCCGCGGCGCCTGACCACTCCCTTCTCCCGCCTGCGGGAGAAGGTGCCCGGAGGGCGGATGAGGGGGGCTTTTGATCTGCCGCACGCAGCAAAAGAAACGCCCGGCAAAGCCGGGCGTTTCTTTCCATCAAAACCAGCAACTGCTTACTTGGCAGCAGCACCGGTGGTCAGGCCACGATTCTCCAGCAGCGGCTCGATCTGCGGCTCGTGGCCGGCAAAGTTGCGGAACAGCTCCATCGCATCGACGCTGCCGCCCTTGGACAGCAGGGTCTTGCGGAAGTGGTCGCCATTGGCGCGCGACAGGCCGCCGTTCTCGCGGAACCACTTCTGGGTGTTGGCATCCAGCACTTCCGACCAGATGTAGGCGTAGTAGCCAGCCGAGTAGCCGCCCATGATGTGGCTGAAGTACGGGGTCTTGTAGCGCGGCGGGACCGGCGCGTAGTAGATGCCGTCCTTGACCAGCGCTTCATGCTCGAACTTCATCACGTCCTTCGGTGCCGGGATCTGGCCAACACCGATCTGGTGCCAGTTCTGGTCCAGCATCGCTGCGCCCAGGTACTCGGTGGTGGCAAAGCCCTGGTTGAACTTGGACGCGGCGATCACCTTGTCCAGCAGCGCCTGCGGCATTGCCGAGCCGTTCTGATAATGCTTGGCGTAGTTGGCCAGGATGGTCGGCTCGTCGGACCACATCTCGTTCACCTGCGACGGGAACTCGACGAAGTCACGCGGCACCGCGGTGCCAGCGAAGTACGGGTACTTCACGTCCGAGAACATGCCGTGCAGGGCGTGGCCGAACTCGTGGAAGGTGGTGGTCACTTCGTCCCAGGTCAGCAGGGTTGGCTTGCCCGCCGGCGGCTTGGGGATGTTGAGGTGGTTGGCGACCACCGGCTTGTCGCCGGTCAGGCCCGACTGCGACACGTAGGCGTTCATCCACGCACCGCCACGCTTGGACTCGCGTGCATACGGATCGAAGATGAAGATCGCCAGCTGGCTGCCATCGGCGTCGAACACGTCATAGACGGTGACGTCGTCGTGGTAAACCGGCAGGTCGGTGCGCTGCTTGAAGCTCAGGCCGAATTCCTTGCCGGCGGCGAAGAACACGCCGTTCTCCAGCACGTTCTTCAGCTCGAAGTAGGGCTTGAGCTGGGATTCGTCGAAGTTGTACTTGGCCTGGCGAACCTTCTCGCTGTAGAAGGCCCAGTCCCACGGCTGCAGCTCGAACGTCGGCTTGCCGGCGGCCTTCTGCTCGCTGTCGATCATTGCCTGCAGGTCAGCGGCTTCGCGCTTGGCGTTGGTGACGGCGGCCGGGGCCAGCTGGCCGAGCATGGCGTTGACTGCTTCCGGGGTCTTGGCGGTCTGGTTGCCCAGCGAATACGTGGCAAAGTTCGGGAAGCCCATCAGTGCGGCCTTCTCGGCGCGCAGAGTCATGATGCGCGACACCAGTGCGGTGTTGTCGTACTCGCCACCCTTGCTGCCACGCGAGACCGAGGCTTCGTAGATCTTCTGACGCAGCTCGCGGTTGGCCAGGTTGGTCAGCGGCGGCTGGCCGGTGGTGTTGAGCAGGGCGATGACGTACTTGCCATCCAGCTTGCGGGCCTTGGCGGCTTCGGCGGCGGCAGCGATCTGCTCGGCCGACAGGCCATCAAGCTGCTTGACGTCATCAACCACGATGAAGGAGGCGTTGACCTCGGCCAGCACGTTCTGGCTGAACTTGGTGCCCAGGTTGGCCAGCTCGGCGTTCATGTCCTTGAGCTTGGCCTTGTCGGCGTCGCCCAGCTTGGCACCGGCGCGGACGAAGTTGTCGCGGTACTTCTCGACCAGACGCAGGCTTTCAGCGTCCAGGCCCAGGTTGGCGCGGTTGTTGTAAAGGGTTTCGATGCGCGAGAACAGCTTGCCGTTGAGATTGATGGCATCGCTGTGCGCGGCGAACTTGGCCGAGTAGTCGGCCTGCAGCTTCTTGCGTGCGTCGTTGGTGTCGGCGCCGATCAGCGCGAAGAACACGGTAGTGGCACGGTCCAGCACGGCGCCGCTGTTTTCCAGCGCGACCAGGGTATTTTCAAAGGTGGGAGCGGCCGGGTTGTTGGCGATTGCTTCCACTTCCTGCAGCTGCTGGGCCATACCAGCGTCGAAGGCCGGCGCGAAGTCGGCGTCCTTGATCTTGTCGAACTGCGGGTAGTGCAGCGGCAGCGGGCTTTCAGCGAAGAACGGATTGGCCTGCTGGGCCGATTGGGTGGTCGCAGTGGGTGCGGCCTGGCTGTAAGCCGGCAGGGCAAGACCCAGGGTCGCGGCAAGGGCGAGGGCGAGACGGGTGTTCAAGGCGGAAACTCCGGTAAAAAGACTGATCTTTCAGGGTACCTGCCAGCGCGCCCGCACGGGTGTGTCGAATGGCATGGTTGCGCTGAAAGGCCACATCTTGCATGCCGTTGGCGCCGTGATGGCGTACGCTGGCGGTCCTGTCAGGAGTCGCGCCATGCCCAATGCCTTCGATTTCGAGCTGACCGCGCTGGATGGCAGTCCGCTGCCGCTGGCGGCCTTTGACGGCAAGGCGCTGCTGATCGTCAATACCGCGTCCAAGTGCGGCTTCACCCCGCAGTACGAAGGGCTGGAGCAGCTGTGGCAGGAACTGGGTCCGCAAGGGCTGGTGGTGCTGGGCTGTCCCTGCGACCAGTTCGGCCATCAGGAGCCGGGCGATGCTGCCGCCATCCAGGACTTCTGTAGCATCAACTACGGCGTAAGTTTTCCGCTGTCGGCGAAGCTCAAGGTCAATGGTGCCGATGCCGATCCGCTATGGCAGTGGCTGCAGCGGCAGAAGCGCGGCGCGCTGGGCATCGCCGCGATCAAGTGGAACTTCAGCAAGTTCCTGATCGGCCGCAACGGGCAGGTGCTTGCCCGCTACGCGCCGACCGCGCGCCCGGAGGCGTTGGAAGCGGATATCCGGGCTGCGTTGGGTTGAGGAATGGTGTCGGGATCAGTTTGAGTTGAGAACCGGATCAATCTTGGCTCTCAGACCTTGAATCATGGGCGCACCGTCACCGGTGCTGCGTTTGCCGGGACTGTTCGTGGGTCGCTCCAGATCCGGGTGCCTGCAGTTCGTTGCTGGAAGAAGTCGCGGCATTTACCATCTCCGCTGCCTGACAGACCGCCGTTGGGGAAGCAGATTCGCTGCCCATTTCGCTCGTATAACTCACTCGGAAAGTCACAGCAGCGCCCCATGGGTACGTAGTACACCGTGCGGCGGCCGTACTGGTAGCGCCAGATCGAGCCGGGACTCGCGCTGGGCGAGGCTGACTCATATTGTTTGATCAGCGCTTTGACGAAAGGCGGAGGGTCTTCCGCAAAGCAGGTGTTGGTAGCGGATAAACCAAGCAGGATCAGAAGTAATCGCGGATTCATGCTCGTACCCCAGCTGACAGATGGGCGATCTCAATTCGCGAACAAGGTATTTGGCTTGTTGCTGAGGTGTCAAAGAGTGCCCGGCGCTGAGTGGCGCCGGGCGATGGTAACTAGACCGGATCGGTTTCCGCTTCGTCCAGCAGGTCCTTCTGTTGCAGCTGCACCTTGGTCGGGTCGCCGTGTTCGGCCATGGCCCGTTGCAGGGCGCGGCGGGTGGCGGCGGTGACCAGTGACTGCAGGTCGCGGCCGGAGCTGCCTTCGGTGGCGGCTGCCAAGGTGCCAAGCACCTCGTCCACGGCAAAATCCAGCGGCTTGCCGGCCAGCTGCAGGCGCAGGATGGCGGCGCGCGCGTCGATGTCTGGCAGGCCGATCTGGATCTTGCGCTCCAACCGCGACAGCAGGGCGCTGTCGATGGCTTCGAGGTGGTTGCTGGCGGCAAGCAGGAATACCTGGCCTTGTTTGGTGCTGATGCCGTCCAGTTCCTGCAACAGCTGGGCGACGATCTCGGCGTTCAACTTGTCCGAGTTGCCGCTGCCACGCGGCGGGGCGATGGTGTCGATCTCATCGAGGAACAGGATGCACGGTGCCTGCGCCCGAGCTTTCTCGAACAGCTGCTTGACCCGCGCGCCACCGTCGCCGAGGAACTGGCCCTTGACCTCCGCCGATGAGGCGGCGATGAAGGACAGCCCGGACTGGCTTGCCAGTACGCGCGCGATCTGGGTCTTGCCGGTGCCGGGCGGGCCATACAGCAGGATGCCGCGTGGCACCGGGATGTTCATCCGCGCCAGTTCTTCGGCATGCAGCAATTCCTTGCCGAGACTTTCGAACTCGGCACGGGTGCTGGCCGGCACGATCACATCGTCCCAACCCAGCGTCTGCACCGAGGTGGAGCTCTTGCCGCGCAGGCGCGCGATGGCAGCGCTGAAATCGCTTTGCGCAGGGCGCCCGGCCGGATGGGTGGAAACCACGCTGGTGACCAGAGTGGACAGGTCGCGGCCGGACATGCCGGCGGTTTCGCGCACCAGTGCTTCGGTTACCGGCAATGCCAGTTGGGCCTTGCCGAACTCAGCCAGCAGGATGCGCTCGCGCGCTTCGGCATTGGGCGCGGCAAGCTCGATGGAAACAGTGAAGCGCGACAGCACCGCGTCATCAATCAGCTCCTGGCGGTTGGTGGCGCCAATCACCAGCACGTTGCCGCTGCCCTGGTTGAAACCATCCCATTCGGCGATGAAGGTCTGCACCAGTTCGTTGCCGAAATTGTCGGTGTCGCGGCTGCCACGCCGGGCGAAGGCACTTTCGCATTCGTCCACGAACAGAATGGTCGGGCCCTTGCTACGCGCATTCTCCCAGATCTTCTTGACCTTGGGCCCGGTGTGGCCGATGTGTTCGCCCTTCAGGTCGGCGATGGTCACCGCGACGAAGTTGCAGTCCACGTGTTCGGCCAGCTTGCGCGCGATCAGGGTCTTGCCGGTGCCGGGCGGCCCCCACAGCAGCATGCCCTTGGGCAGCGGCGGGGTGCCAGCGGCAAAACGGTCCACCAGCTTGATCACCTGTTCCAGGGTCTGCTCCGGGATGGCGACGTCCTTCCAGTTGGCTTCCAGCTTGTCCAGCGAGGCCAGCCGGGCCAGCAGCGATTGCTGAAGCTGCAGCTCGCGCTCGTGCGGTGCGCTCAATGCCTGCAGGTCGAGGATGGGCTGGGCCAGCGGTGCCAGCATGGGTGCCAGTTCGGCGGCCACTGGAGTCCACGTCGCGGCGTGTTCATCCGCTTCGGCGCGGACGCGTACGAGGCCGCCGGGGTGGCCATTGAGCGGTAGGCGGATGAAGATGTCGGGGTCCTTGTCGTTGGCGACATCGGTGCTCACGCCGACCATCACCGCGTTGGAGTTGTCGTGCTTGTCACCGAGCTGCCAACTGTTGCCCATCTTCTCCACCGAGGGTGCGGGCGCGCGGATGACAGGGTAGGGGTGGCTGCGGCCATCGTCGTTCTTCTTGCCGAAGGCGTGCAGCTGCAGCTGGCGTTTGCCCAGCGCATCGATCGATGCCAGCCCTGCAGCGGCATTGCGCTTTGACATACGGTAGCGGCCCAACCAGACCAGCAGCGCATACAGGACCAGGCCAGGCGGAATGTAGACGAACAACAGGAACAGCGTGCTGGCCGGGAAGGGCAGTGTGTACGACAGGTGGCCGCAGAAGTTCCTAACCGGTCCATACAACGCGAGGCTGCCGAGCAGCAGCAGCCAGGTCACGGTGCGGACGCCGCCGCTGCCCAAGGTCGCGCGCAAACTCAGCGCTGGCCCCAAGGTGCCTTTGCGGCCATGTTGCAGGGTGTTGCGGCGCGCCTGCGCCAGACCTTCTTCGAACGCCGGGCGCATTGCCTGGGCGGCCTCACATGCGGCGGGGTAGGCAGCGCCCATCGCCTGCTTGGCAGTCTGGGCACGTTGCTGGCATTGCGCCAGCTCCTCAAGCAAAACACTGCGCTGGTTGTCGATGAAGCTGCTGCGGGAACTACTTGGAACCATGAATCCTTTCCCCTGAACTGAAAACGGCCGGATCAGTGTGATCCGGCCGTTAAGCTACGCCATCATTGTCCGGGTTCATAGCCGCCAATGGTCGGTAAAAACCCTACAAGCCTTACTTCTCGACGAAGGCGCGCTCGAACACGTAGTGGCCTGCGGTGCCGATGCGCGTGGACACCTCAAAACCGCGTGCGTCCAACACGCTGCGCAGGTCGGCCAGCATCTGCGGACTGCCGCAGATCATGAAGCGGTCGTTGGCCGGATCCAGCTGCGGCAGGCCGAGTGTTTCCTGCATTTGCCCGCTTTCCATCAGCGAGGTCAGGCGGCCCTGGTTGGGGAAGGCCTCGCGGGTTACCGCTGGGTAGTACAGCAGCTTGTCGCGGACGATATCGCCGAGGATCTCGTCGTTCGGCAGTTCCTGTTCGAAGTACTCGCGGTAGGCCAGGTCCTTCTCGTAGCGCACGCCGTGGCAGACGATCACCTTCTCGAAACGCTCGTAGGTTTCCGGGTCCTTGACCACGCTCAACCACGGTGCCAGACCGGTGCCGGTGCCAAGCAGGTAGAGGTGCTTGCCGGGGTGCAGATCGCTGATCAGCAACGTGCCGGTGGGCTTCTTGCCGACCAGCACCTTGTCGCCGGGCTTGAGGTGCTGCAGGCGCGAGGTCAGCGCACCTTCCTGCACCTTGATGCTGAAGAAGTGCAGCTGCTCTTCCCAGTTGGCGCTGGCGATGGAATAGGCACGCAATACCGGACGGGCACCTTCGTTTTCGTTTTCCAGCCCGATCATCACGAACTGGCCATTCTCGAAGCGGAAGCCGCTGTCGCGGGTGGTGGAGAAGCTGAAGTAGGCGTCCGTCCAATGACGGACTTCAAGCACCGTTTCGGCGCCAAAAGCGGAAGACATGCCGTGATTCGTAGATTGGAGACCGGCCTATTCTAGCCGATTTCCCATAAATGGGAATGAATCTCATTTGACCGGGTTGCTGTAGTGGGGGGGGGGGCAGGGCGGCGGGAGGGAAGGTATTTAAAAAGACCCCACAAACGCACGGCCAGGCCAGAGGAGAACAACACCAACAGAAATAAC
>NZ_JBRRDW010000039.1:0-45799 GCF_056759895.1 Stenotrophomonas sp. STEN038 | reverse complement strand
GCGCCCGCCCCCCCCTCACTCTGGGCGGCGCACCCCCCAGCCGCCCGTCGCATGGCGGGGGGGCGCCCCTACGGGCACGCCCCGCCCCCCCCCGGCGGCGCCACTACGATTTCGCCCCCTCCCTTTGGCGTAGCCAAGGGGAGGGTTGGGGAGGGGGTGGCTTTTCGGCTTTTCAGTCGCGCAGGACTTCGCCGGTGGCGGCAACGCGGATGCGGGTGGGTTGAGACAGGCCGCCGGTGGCGCCGTCCAGCAAGCCGTCCAGCAGGTCCAGCAGGGCCGGGTCCAGCTGCTCACGGGAGCGCGCCGGGGGCTCACCGGCGAGGTTGGCACTGGTCGATACCAACGGGCCGCCCCAGGCCTCGCACAGGGCCTGTACCAGCGGATGCGCACTGACCCGCACGGCGATGCCGGTGTGTTCTCCAGTGATCCAGCGTGGGGCGCGTGGGCCGGCTGGCACGATCCAGGTGTTGGCGCCGGGCCAGCTGTCCAGCACTGCCTGCCGGCGGTCGTCTGCCAAGGCGTCCAACTGCACCCAGCCTTCCAACTGCGCCGGGCTGGCGGCGATCAGGATCATGCCTTTCTCGACCGGGCGCTGCTTCAGCGCCAGCAGCTTCATCACCGCGGTTTCGTTGGAGGGGTCACAGCCCAGGCCCCAGACCGCTTCGGTCGGGTAGGCGATCACGCCGCCGGCCTTGAGGGCCGGGACGACGCTGTGCAGGTCGAGTTCGAGCATGGTCAGCACCGTTGGAGGGCCAGTGCGTTCGATGGCGCTGGTCCGCGAAAGGGACGCAAAGCAAAGGCCGCCCGGTGGGCGGCCTGCTGCGGGTGGTGCTGATTATCCGCTTGTTGGCGGGGGAGGGGGTATCCACCCTCAGGAGAAGAGCTTCCCCTCATCCGCCCTCCGGGCACCTTCTCCCGTATACGGGAGAAGGGAGTAGCGGTCTTGCTGTGCCGCTGGTCAGAACGGCGGTGCGTCGTCGGCCGCCGACTTCTTCACTGCCTTCTTGGCGACGGCTTTTTTCGTTGCCTTCTTCGCTGCGGTCTTTTTGGTCGCGGCTTTCTTGGTTGCCGCCTTCTTGGCCGGAGCCTTCTTTGCGGCGGCCTTCTTCGGTGCGGTTTCCTTCTTGACCGTGGTCTTCTTGGCGGCCTTCTTGCCGAAGCCCTTGCGCACCGGCTTGCCGGTGTCGGCCATCAGCTGCTCGACTTCGGCCAGGGTCAGCGAGGCGGGCTCGCGGTCCTTGGGGATCTTGCCGTTCACCTTGCCGTCGCTGATGTAAGGGCCGAAGCGACCGTTCAACACCTGGATGTCCGAGCCTTCGAACTCCTTGATGATGCGGTTGCGCGCGATCTCTTCCTTCTCTTCGATCAGGAACACGGCGCGGGCCAGGTCGATCTTGTACGGGTCGTCTTCCTTGGTCAGCGAGGCGTAGGTGCTGCCGCGCTTGGCGAACGGTCCGAAGCGGCCGATGCCGACGGTGACTTCCTCGCCATTGGCGTCGGCACCGAGCTTGCGCGGCATGTCGAACAGCTTCAGTGCCTCATCCAGCGAGATCGAGTAGATGCTCTGGCCCGGCTGCAGCGAGGCGAACTTGGGCTTTTCTTCGTCTTCGACGGTGCCGATCTGCACCATCGGGCCGAAGCGGCCGATACGCGCGGTGACATCCTTGCCGCTGACCGGGTCCGGGCCGAGCACGCGCGCGCTGCCGGCGTCGGTGCGGTCCAACGATTCGCTCTTGTCGGTGACCAGTTCCTTGAACGGGCCCCAGAAACGCTCCATCAGCGGTATCCACTCTTCTTCGCCACGCGACACCGCATCCAGCTCGTCCTCGAGCTTGGCGGTGAAGTCGTAATCGACGTACTGGGTGAAGTGGCTGGACAGGAACTTGCTGACCGCACGGCCGACGTCGGTCGGCTTGAAGCTGCGGCCTTCCATCTCGGTGTACTTGCGGAACAGCAGGGTCTGGATGATCGAGGCGTAGGTGGACGGACGGCCGATGCCGTACTCCTCAAGCGCCTTGACCAGTGCCGCTTCGGTGTAGCGCGGCGGCGGCTGGGTGAAGTGCTGGTCGGCGACGATGCGGTCCAGCGGCACGCGGTCGCCGGGCTTCATCAGCGGCAGCTTGCGGCCTTCGTCTTCGTCCTCGGCGCTCTTGCTGTCCTTGCCTTCCTCGTACACGGCGAGGAAGCCGGGCACCACCACGGTGGTGCCGCTGGCGCGGAATACATGCTCGCTGCCGGCCGACAGGTCGACGCTGACGGTGTTCAGGGTGGCCGGGATCATCTGGCAGGCGACGGCGCGCTTCCAGATCAACTCGTACAGCTTGCGCTCGTCATCGGTGAGGTACTTGCCCACCTGTGCCGGGGTGCGCAACGCGGAGGTCGGGCGCACGGCTTCGTGGGCTTCCTGCGCGTTCTTGGATTTGGTGGTGTAGGTGTTCGGCTTGTCCGGCAGCGAGCTGATGCCGTAGTCGCGGGCGATCACGTCGCGGATCTCGGCCAGCGCGTCCTGCGACAGGCTCACCGAGTCGGTACGCATGTAGGAGATCAGGCCGACCGTGCCTTCATCGCCGATGTTCACGCCTTCATACAGCTTCTGCGCCACCTGCATGGTCTTGCGGGTGGTGAAGCCGAGCTTGCGCGAGGCTTCCTGCTGCAGCGTGGAGGTGGTGAACGGTGCGGCCGGGCGGCGCTTGCGCTCCTTGCTGGCGACGTCGGTGACGTGCAGCGAGCCCTGCGCGGCCTGCTGGATGCGCAGGCGCGCGGCTTCGGCGGTATCGCCATCGGTGATGGTGAACTGCTCGAACTTCTGCCCGTCCAGCTTGATCAGGCGCGCGTTGAAGTGCTGCGAAGGATGTGCGCAGGCGGCCTCGATGCTCCAGTACTCGCGCGAGATGAAGGCTTCGATCTCTTCCTCGCGCTCGACGATCATGCGCAGCGCCGGGCTCTGCACGCGGCCGGCGGACAGGCCGCGCTGCACCTTGCGCCACAGCACCGGCGACAGGTTGAAGCCAACCAGGTAATCGAGTGCTCGACGGGCTTGCTGTGCATCGACCAGATCCGAGGCGATTTCACGCGGCTGGGCGATCGCTTCCTTGATCGCGCGCGGGGTGATTTCGGTGAACACCACGCGCTGCATCGGCTTGCCGTCGGACAGGCCGCGCTGCTTCAGGATCTCGGCGATATGCCAGCTGATGGCCTCACCCTCGCGATCCGGATCGGTCGCCAGCAGGATGTCATCGGCGCCCTTTGCGGCTTTTGCGATGGCTTCGACGTGCTTCTCGTTCTTCTCGATCAGGTCGTAGCGCATGGCGAACCCGTTCTCGGGGTCAACCGCGCCTTCCTTGGGGACCAGGTCACGCACATGCCCATACGAGGCCAGGACCGTGTAGTCCTTGCCGAGGTATTTATTGATCGTCTTGGCCTTGGCCGGTGATTCGACGATGAGCAGGTGCTTGGGCATGTCAGTACATTCTTGGGGCGGAACGCCCTTGTGGGGGCGCTAGGGTGGCTTAAACCGGGACGATAGTGAAGCCGATGTTTGGGTTGTGCATAAGCCGACGCCCGGGTTGCGGCCCGGGCGTTCAGCTTGTTTCCTTATTAGAGGAATCATGCCGGAGGGGCTGATGTCAAGCCGCCCCCGGCAATTTGTCGGTTGAAGCCCGCTGCGGCAACGCCGGGAAGCACCACCAGCCCGATCAGGCAAAGCCCTCAGGTGGAGGGCCATCCGCTTGCTCAGGATTGCGCGATGGCCATGAAAAAGCCAAATGCCATCAATGCCAGGTAGCCGAGGATCAACAGTGCCGCCAAGCCGACGATGACGAGTGTTACCGGGCCCAACTCACGGCTCTGGCGTTCCGGATGCTCGGTAAAGGCCCATTTGTCGACTACCACGGTGTCGCAGATCATGTCATGCAAGCTCTGCTTGCGCTCGGTGACGCCGACCATGATCGCCGACACCAGCAGGGAGATGTAGCAGGAGATCACTGCAAGCCCGATCATGGCGATGTAGCGCAGAAACGCGCGCCAGAAACTGATGCTTTCGCCATTGCTGCGCACAACCTTGGCGCCCACCGCCATCTTGCCCAGGCTGGCCATGTTGTTGGACGAGTGCATCCAGCCGAAATAGGTGGCCGGCACCAGGATGCAGATGCCCATATAGATGGCGTAGAAGGCGAGCATGGCGCCAGCGTTGGCCATTTCCGACCCCGCCATGCCTGCCAGGCTCACCCCCATCACAAGCGCGATCGGGATCAGCAACACCGCAGAGACTACGCCGGTGACGACGCTGTCGATCACCGAGGCAGCAAAACGTCGCAGGAAGCCTGCCTGTACGATGGCGCCACCGGTCACGACATGATTCTGATCGACGGGCATGCTGCCCGGCGCGGAATATGGGGAGTGCGCAGTCGCAGCTCGCACAATTGCGGGTTCGGCCGCGGTGCCGTTCTCGATGGCCGCGTAGTCCTGGCGCAGGTCGATGCCGGTGCTGGCCTGGGTGATCAGCTGCAGTTCGTCGGCGATGGCCGAGAGCGGCTGCCACTGCTGCATGCCTTCACGCCACACCAGGGTGCCCAGGTCGATCTCGCCTGCGCGGAATTTTTCGCGGAGTGCATCCGCTTCAATCGGACCATGCCGCTCGCGCTGGGCATCAGCGTAGTACCACTGGCTCATCTTTTTCCCCGTAAAAGTTCTGAACGCTACCAATCAGCCGCGACAGTCGATCGGCAGGTATTTGTCGTCGACATCGGAACTGCATTCCCAGCTGTCGGCCTGCATATCGTAGTCGAGCCAGATGCTTTTGCCGTCAAGTGGCGTATGCGATGGAACACGCAGGAAGGCTTCCAGCCCGCAATGTCCCTCTTCAAAACGGCCGACATGGACCTGGGCGACATCACCGCTGGCGTAGCTTTCGGGGGTGCCGAAGCCTTCGTCATCATTGATCGGGCAGCGCTGGTTGGCGGCGACGAACTCAGCCACTTGATGTTTCAAGCCCAGCAGTTGCCCTGAAACCATCGTTGTCTTGGAGCGCATCACATACTGCTGGTAGGCGGGCATGGCGATGGCCGCCAGGATGGCGAGGATGGCAATCAGGATCACGCCGACTACCGCAGCAACGATGCCGGCGATGGCGCAGCCGGACAGGCCCTGCCGCGATGGTGCGGAGGTGTGGACGGTCTGCAGCCCCGGAGGCAGCGATGGCGGTACTGATTGCGCGCTTGCCGCTGCCGGCTTTTGCAGGTCGAGGCCAAGCTCGCCGGCGAAGTCGCGCAGCGGCCGCCAGTCGCCGGCCCCTTCGCGCCAGACCAGGGTGTCCTCGTCGATGCGACGGGACTGGAAAAGCTGGGCGATGTCTTCGTCACTGATCGGGCCGCGGCGTTCGCGGTTACCCTCGGCGTAGAACCATTGGCTCACGTAGGTATTGTCCTTATGCATCCCTGCACGCCGTTTTTGGCTCAGTGCAGGGGTTCGGGTTCGTCGACGAACATCTGGGTTTCCATCCATGCATAGGCGGCTTCCGCGCCGGGCTGGTTGAACAGCACCATCAGCACCACCCATTTCAGGTCGTCCAGGTCCAGTTCGTCCTGGTCCAGCGCCATGGCGCGATCCAGCACCAGCTCGCGCTGGTCGGCGTCGAGCACGCGCTGTTGTTCCAGGAACAGCAGGAAGCCGCGGCTCTCCACGTCCAGCTTGTCGAGCTCGGGGCCGTGGAACACGCGTACCGGCCCGTCAACGCGTGGCTGCGCCACGGCTGGGCGTTGTTCGGCCAAGGCATCGAGCCAATCGAAGGCCTTGTTGATTTCGGCGGGACTGAAACCGGCCTGGATCAGGCCGTTCTGTAACGAGTCGCGGTCTCGGATGAGATCAGCGTCTTCGCTGAAGTAGTGTTCAAACAGGTACAGCAGGACGTCCAGGATGCTCTCTTTCATTGCCCCTCGGCCTGCGCCATTGGCGCTGTGGAGGTGAAGAAACCTTCAGGTGCGGGTGTAGCGGCCGTACGCCGACGACACCCTGCCTTCCAATTCCATGAGCAGCAGCATGGAGGACAGCTTGGCGGCCGTCAATCCAGTGCGCTCGATCAGTAAATCCATACCGGTTGGGTCATAACCCAAGGCGTCCCACAATCGCTGGTAGTCTGGGTCCGGTGGCGTGACGGCCGGGTGCTGGCCGGACGGTACAGGGGAGATGGGGGTCTGAAGCCGGGTTTGCAAGGCACAGGCCAGTTCGCCGGCCAGATTGGCCACGCCTTCAAGAATGTCGTCGCTGTGTGTCACCAAGGTTGCACCTTCGCGTATCAGCCGGTGGCAGCCGCGCGCCATCGGATTGTGGATGGAGCCGGGCACGGCAAAGACTTCGCGGCCGGCCTCGCTGGCCAGGCGCGCGGTGATCAGTGCGCCGGAGCGTTCAGCGGCCTCGATGACCACGGTGCCCAAGGCAAGCGCCGCCAACAGGCGGTTGCGGGCCGGGAACTGACCGCTGCGCGGCGCTGTGCCTGGCGGGTATTCGCTGGCCACCGCGCCTTCGGCGGCGATCTGCGTCTGCAGTTGGCGATGGTGGCGCGGGTAGGCCAGGTCCGGGCCGGTGCCGATAACCGCATAGGTGCTGCCCTTGCAGGCAAGTGTTGCCCGGTGCGCGGCTGCATCAATGCCGGCGGCCAGGCCGCTGGCGACGGACAAACCGTGGCCGGCCAGCGTGGTGGCAAAGTCGCGGGCGATGTCGCGACCGCCGGCACTGGGCATGCGACTGCCGACGATGGCGATTGCCGGTTGCCATAGCCGGACTGGGTCACCGGCTACGAACAATGCCAATGGCGGGTTGGGGCTATCGCGCAGCAACGGCGGATAGTCCGGGTCACCCCAGCCGATCAGGTGGTGGCAATCGGCTTCCAGCCAGGTGATGGCACGCGCCCAGGCATCCGCATTGGGCTTTGCCAGTGCTTGGCGTTGCGCCGGCGTGCAGCCGGCCGCTTGCCAGCCACCAGGGCCGGCGGCCAAGGCGTTCGCGCTGCCGCTGTGTTGATCGAGCAGGCGACGCAGTGTCTGCAGGGGGCCGCCAGCCAGCGCCAGGGCCAGCAGGGCCGGGCAGCAGGGTGGAATGGGTAGATTGGCGAAGGCTGATCGAGACATGGCCCAGCCTGCGGCCACAAACAACAACGGCGCCCTCGGGCGCCGTTGTTGTACATCGTAAGGCTAGACCGCAGGCGCTTACTGCGCGTCCGGGTGCTTCAGCTCAAAGCCTACGCGGGTCGGCTTGGTGCCTTCCATGATCAAGGCATAGCTGACCTTGTCGAAGGTGCGGAACACCATCGCATGGCCTGCATATTCGTCAGGCAGTGTGACCCGGCCGGCGCCGGTCTTCAGTGCGTCATCCATGCGCGAAGAGCCCGGGTACTGCATGCGGTGGGCGACATGGCTGCCGCTGCGCCAGATCGAGAACACCGTGCCGTTGTTGATGCCTTCACGTGCGCCGCCGGAGATGGCGATCACATCGCGCGGGCCGCCGCTGGTGAAGGTGTCGGTCACTGCAAGCACACGCAGCTGGCCCGGTGCCGAGGCGTTGGCCGGGGCGTGCGGAACGAACTGCAGGTCGTAAGGGGTGGTCTGCACTGGCACCAGGCGGTCGCCGATGCGCACCTCCCTGCCGCTGTCCTGCAGCTGCAGGGTGGATGCTTCGGCGTTACCGCTGGCTACCTGGGTCAGGGTGCCGGCATTCACCTCTGCCAGCTCGTAGCCCAGGAACTCATTGCGGTCATTGGCGGCTACGTAGCTCGCCCACACGTTGCCGCTGCCCGGAATGGCCCGGCCCCGGTTGTCCAGGTCGTCGGTGGGCTTGGGTTGGCTGAAGCGTACGGTTGGGCGCACCACCATATAGCGTTGGCCAGGCTGCGCGCCCTCCAGGCCGCGGACATAGGCCTTCTGTCCCAGGGTTGCGCGCAGGCGGTTGTCTTCCAGGCCGACCACGTAGGGCAGGTCTTCGAAGCTGTCCACCACGTTCAGGTTCTTAAGGAAAGGCTCAACGTCCGCCAGCGGTACGCCGGTGATCGGCGCCTCCTGGCGCGGGCCGGCCTGGGCCGTTACCCGGTCCAGATAGGCCAGGCTCAGAACGTCGCCCGGATAGATCAGATGCGGGTTCTTGACCTGCGGGTTTGCCTGCCAGATTTCCGGCCAAAGCCACGGCTTTTTCAGGAAACGTGCCGATATGTCCCACAAAGTATCGCCCTTGCGCACCACGTAGGTGTCAGGGTGGGTGCCGTTCATTTCGACGGCCACGGCATAGGTCGTGACGGTCAGCATCGCCACGGCGGCGACCGTACGTAATTGTTTCAACATGGTTGCGATCTGCCTGATTCCCCAACAGGTTGTCGCACTATATTGCAGAAACGGGGGCGCCGGGCAAGCGCAAGCGGTAGAATTGGGACATCTTGCCGAAATAAGCGGCATCCCGGATTGGTATTGCCATGGCCCTCCTGCCCATTCTTGAGTTCCCAGACCCGCGCCTGCGCACCAAGGCGGCCCTTGTTGAAGCGGCCGAGGTGACCACGCCGGTCTTCCAGCAGCTGCTCGACGACATGCTGCAGACGATGTATGACGCCCCGGGCATTGGCCTGGCGGCCAGTCAGGTGGACGTCCATAAGCGATTCATGGTCATCGACGTCAGCGAAGAGCACAACGAGCCGCAGGTGTTCATCAACCCGCAGATCGTCAGCGCCAGCGAAGGCGGCCGCGTCTATCAGGAAGGCTGCCTGTCGGTGCCGGGCATCTATGCCGATGTCACCCGCGCTGATTCCATCGTGGTGCGCTACCTTGACCGTGAAGGCAAGCAGCAGGAACTGGCGGCCGATGAGCTGCTGGCCACCTGCATCCAGCACGAGATGGATCACCTGGACGGCAAGCTGTTCATTGACTACCTGTCGCCGCTCAAGCGCGAGATGGTGCGCAAGAAGCTGGCCAAGTCGCGCAAGCATGTAGCTTGATCCAAGGGTGGGATCGGGGCGTCGGGATTGGGGATCGGCAAGAGCAGGCTGTGCCGCGTCTTCCTGTTGTCCTGGCGCTCTGATCTGCCTCCCTGACCTGCACGCTCCTTTTTTCGATCCGCGATTGGCAACAGCCGCCGCTGCGTCGCTCTTGCCAATCCCGCATCCCGAATAGCGAATCCCCGCCCAATGAAAATCGTCTTCGCCGGTACGCCGGAATTCGCCGTTGCTTCCTTGGCCGCCGCTGCGCGCCAGCATGAAGTGGTGGCGGTCTACACCCAGCCGGATCGTCCGGCCGGCCGCGGCCGTGGTTTGATGCCCTCGCCGGTGAAGCTTGACGCGATCGCGCGCGGCATCCCGGTATTCCAGCCGGATAGCCTGAAGACACCCGAAGCCCAGCAGCAGCTGCGGGAGCTGCAGCCGGATCTGATGATCGTGGTTGCCTACGGCCTGATCCTGCCCAAGGCGGTGCTGGCCATCCCGACCCACGGCTGCTGGAACGTGCACGCCTCGCTGCTGCCGCGCTGGCGCGGTGCCGCGCCCATCCAGCGCGCGATCGAGGCTGGCGATGCCGAAACCGGTGTCTGCCTGATGCAGATGGAGGCGGGCCTGGATACCGGCCCAGTGTTGCTGCGCCAGCACACCCCGATCAGTGATGCCGATACCGGCGGCCAACTGCATGACCGTCTGGCACAGCTGGGCGCGCAGGTGCTGTCCGATGGTCTGGGCTTGTTGCGCGCCGGCTTGAAGCCGGTGCCGCAGCGCCAGCCGGAAGCCGGTGTCACCTATGCACACAAATTGGACAAGGCCGAAGCCAGGCTCGACTGGGCCGAGCCGGCGGCTGCGCTGGCGCGCCGTGTGCGCGCCTTCAATCCCTGGCCGGTCGCCGAGGCTACGCTGGCGGGAGAGCGCGTGCGCATCCACGGCGCAGTGGCCATTGAGGACAACCGTGGGCAGGCGCCGGGCACGGTGATCGGTGCTGCCCGCGAGGGTATCGATATCGCCTGCGGCCAGGGCGCCTTGCGCCTGCGCGTGGTGCAGCGCGAAGGCGGCAAGGCGATCACCGCTGCTGATTATCTGAACGCTCGCCGCGATCTGCGGGTCGAGGGCTGAGCGGATGACGGCTGCTACTTCCTCGCCGTGGGGCAAGTCCGCGGCGGCACAGCCCGGCGTGCAGACCCGCGCGTTGGCGGCCAAAGTGTTGGCGGCCGTGATCGGCAAGGGCCGTTCGCTGAAAGCCGAACTTGGCGCAGCCCTGCCCAAGCTAGATGACAGCCGCGACCGTGCGTTGCTCGAAGCCATTTGTTTTGCCGCGCTGCGCCGCCGCGTCGTCTATGACCAGGCATTGCGGCAATGGCTGCAGAAGCCGCTGGGCGCGCGTGACAGTGATCTGCGCGCGCTGTTGATGGCGGGTTTCGCGCAGTTGGACGTATTGCAGTTGCCCGCCCACGCCGCGTTGTCGGCGACCGTGGAGGCAGCGCGCGCGCTGGGCCGCGAGCGTCAGGCAGGCATGGTCAATGCATTGCTGCGCCGCGCCCAGCGCGAGGGCTTTGCCGAGGCGCGCGCTGAAGATGCGTGGCCGCAATGGCTGCTGGCCCAGGTGCAGCACGACTGGCCGGAGCAGGTTGTGGAAATCATCGCGCAGAGTCTGCAGCCGGCGCCGATGTGGCTGCGGGTCAACCGTCAGCAGCATTCGCGCGAAGCGTATCTGGGTTTGTTGGCTGAAGCCGGCATTGAAGCCGTCGCCGAGCCCTTGTCGGCCGATGCGGTGCGCCTGCCGGTTGCGGTGCCCGTGAGCGGCTTGCCCGGCTTCGCGCAAGGCGCAGTGTCGGTGCAGGACCTGTCAGCGCAGCAGGTAGCCGATGCCCTGCAGGCGCCACTCGGCGCACGGGTGCTGGACGCGTGCGCCGCGCCGGGCGGCAAGTCCGCGCACCTGCTGGAGCGCGACCCGTCCCTGCCATTGCTGGCGCTGGACGTCGACGCGCGACGTCTGCAGCGCATCCGTGAAACCTTTGCACGCACCGGCGTCGGCGCGCAGGCGCAGGTGCTGGCGGTCGATGCTACCGATACCGCCGCCTGGTGGGACGGCAAGCCGTTTGATGCGGTATTGCTGGACGCCCCATGTTCGGCTACCGGCATCATCCGCCGTCAGCCAGACGTGCTGTTGCACCGTCGTGCCGAAGACATCGTTGCATTGGCGGCCCTGCAGTCGCGCTTGCTGGACGCGTTGTGGACAGTGGTGCGCCCAGGTGGCGTGCTGCTGTACTCGACCTGTTCGATCCTGCGCCAAGAGAATGGTCAGCAGGTAGCGGACTTCCTCGCGCGTACCCCGGATGCACAGCTGCAGGCATTGCCCGACTCATTCGGTCACGAGGTTGCCGGCAATCGCCAGCGACTGCCGGGCGAGCAGGGGGGCGATGGATTCTTCTATGCGCGGTTGCTGAAAGCGGCGCAGGACTGACGGACGTTCTCCGTCCCTAGGATCAAGCTGGCGGCAGCGTTGGCGGTGAAATCAAGCGCCGGCCCCGTTTTGCTTGCGGGCGCCATATGGCAGGGAGGCAGGCAATTGTTGATCGGGTACTATCATGACTCGTTGTTGTGTCTAGGATGGCTTTCTGAGAGCAGGGAGCCCGTGTGGATTCTTTTCCAGGATTGCGTCGCGCAATGACTCGGCCGTCTGCTGATTTGCCCCTTTATGTGATCAACCTGCCTGCATCGGCGGATCGTCGTGCCTCGATCCAGCGGCAGGCGGAAGCTTTGGGTATCGAGGTGACGATGTGGGAGGCGGTCAATGGCAGCATTCCGCATCCCTTGTTCACCAAGGTCGATGAAAAGCGGCGCCTGGCCTGCAAGGGCCGCCCTTTCCGTCCCGGCGAAATCGGCTGCTGGGCCAGCCACTATCTGTTGTGGCAGCAGTGCGTGGACAGCGGCCGGCCGATGATCGTGTTTGAAGACGACATCACCATCGATCCGCGCTTCCTGGACGTATTGCGTGACCTGCCGTCATTGCCGGAGTCGGTTGGCTACTTCCGCCTGCATGCTGCGGATCGCCCCAGCTCGCCCTGGATAAAGTTCGGCGACTTCGTCCTGCACCGCTACTGGCGCAGCCCCTTGTGTGCGTTTGGCTACTACCTGACGCCAGAGGCGGCGGCGAAATTCCTTGGTCACGCCGAGCACTGGGTGCTGCCGGTTGATGACTATATGGATCTGGCCTGGCTGCACGGGGTGGAATGCCTCGGCCTCAAGCCGGGAGTGGTGCGCAGTGGTGATCTGTTCGCCTCGGTGATTCAGGCCGGGCGCAGGGCCAAACCCAGCGTTGGGCCACTGGGTTGGCTGCAGCGTGAGGCTTACCGTGCCGGTTTGAGCATGCGCTGGTTTGCCTACAATCTCGCCTCGCGGCTGCGCGGGCGTACACCCGCAAGCAACGGTTGAGATGCGGCGATGCCGCCGCTGTTCAGCGGCGGCTGGATTGGCGTCCAGACAGGATGCTGATGGCTCTTTCGTAGCGCTTCCACCAAGGCGCATCCCCGCGTAATGCGATGCTGGCGTAGCGATGCCGTTCTTTGCGGCTGGGCTTGGTTTTGGTGCGGTACTCCTGTTTGCCCAGGCTGCAGCAGCCATCGTCCAGGCCGCTGCGCGCGGCATACACACGGACAATGCCGTAGTTGCGCAGTGCGTTACGGTACAGGCTGGTCGGCTCACGGCGGGTTGCCCACCAGCCGTTGTTGCCATGGGTGCGGTACTCCACGCAGGCGGTGGGCAGGTAGTACTTGCGGGCGCCGAGGATGCTGGCGCCGTGCACCACGCAGGCATCGGCGCAGAGCTTCCACTGGCGGCGGAAGCTGTGCGGCAGGTCCAGTACGTTCTCTGCCCAGGCCCGGCGCAGGCTCAGCGCCGAGGTGGGAGCACCATACCAGGGCACCAGGAAGTAGGTGCTTATTGCGGTATAGCCCAGGTCGATGGGCTGCTGGCTGTCTTCGTAGCGGATGTCCAGGTTGTCGATGCCGAAGGTCTGCAGGTCGCTGAAGACGAAGTCGATATCGCGGCGGGCGTCATACACCGCGCCGATCTTTTCCAGGTATTCCGGCTTCCAGCGGTCATCGGCGTCCAGGAAGCAGATCACATCGGCGTTGGCAGCGGCCACGCCGCGTTGAAACGCGGCCAGTTGGCCTTCGTTCTCGCCAAACAGCAGGGTCACCCGGGCATCGTCACCGTAGCGCTGGCGCAGCAGTTCCGGCGAGCCATCGCTTGAGCCGTCGTCCACCACCAGGATCTGCGCGGCGGCCCGGGTCTGGGCCAGCGCGCTGTCAATCGTCTCGCAGACAAACTTGGCGTAGTTGTAGTTGGTGATGACGACGGCAAACGTGGTCACGCCTGATCCTCGGCCAACAACTTGCGGAAGTAGGCGATGGTTTCCTTCAGGCCGTCTTCCAAGGCGACCTTTGGCTCCCAGCCCAGCTTTTCACGGGCCAGCGAGATGTCCGGCTGGCGCTGGCGCGGGTCATCCGAGGGCAGTGGCCGATACACCAGGCGCGAGCGCCCGCCGACCAGGCGCAGGACCATTTCGGCCAGCTCCAGCATGGTGAACTCGCCGGGATTGCCAATATTGATTGGCCCGGTAAAGCCGCGCTCGGTGTCCATGGTCCGCAGCATGGCTTCAATCAGATCATCCACATAGCAGAAGCTGCGGGTCTGGCTGCCATCGCCGAAAATGGTGATTTCTTCGCCGCGCAGGGCCTGCACGATGAAGTTGCTCACCACGCGGCCATCGTTGGGGTGCATCCGCGGGCCGTAGGTGTTGAAGATGCGCACTACCTTGATGTCCAGCGCGTGCTGGCGGTGGTAGTCAAAGAACAGCGTTTCGGCGCAGCGCTTGCCTTCGTCATAGCAGCTGCGGATGCCGATCGGGTTGACCCGGCCCCAATAGCCCTCCTGCTGAGGGTGTACTTCCGGGTCTCCATAGACTTCGCTGGTGGACGCCTGCAGGATCCGCGCATTGACACGCTTGGCCAGGCCCAGCATGTTGATCGCGCCGTGTACCGAGGTCTTGGTGGTCTGTACCGGATCGTGCTGGTAATGCACGGGAGAGGCCGGGCAGGCCAGGTTGAAGATGCGTTGCACTTCCACATACAGGGGGAAGGTGACGTCGTGCCGCATCAGCTCAAAATTGGGTAGGTTCAGCAGATGCGCGATGTTGCGCTTGCTGCCGGTGAAGTAGTTGTCCACGCACAGGACATCGTGTCCCTGCTGGATCAGCCGATCGCATAAATGGGAACCAAGAAACCCCGCACCACCTGTGACCAGGACGCGTTGCATGAAAAAATCTCGAAAAGATAAAGGATAGGGCGGGCATGGGCGTTCAATGCCCAGCTGGCAACACATTCTGCCATGATCTGTGCCCTTGGTTGGGATGCATTGGTGTTGAAAAGATGCTAACTGCTGATTGAGCGCGCGGCGGGCTTGCCCCGCCCGGGCACCAGATCCAACCCTGCGGCGGCCGAAAATGCCGCCGCTCCCCATGCGGCCCACTTGATTACATCGCGCCGACGCAGCAGCAGGCTGTATACCACCACAGCTGGCACCGCAGCGGCCATCAGCTTGGCCAGGTGCATCCGCCCTGCGGCAGTGCCCATGTAACGGCGTATGGCAATCTGGCGTGAGCGTGCATAGTGGAAGCGTTTGATAAACTCGGTGCGCATGCTGGGAGCAGAGGATGCGCCGCCTTTATGGAGGGCGCGTGCCGCAGGCTGCAGCAGGCATTGATGGCCGGCCTGGGCCATCCGAAGGCACAGGTCGTCGTCTTCGTAGTAGAGGAAGAAAGCTTCGTCAAAGCCGCCGATTTCACGGAATGCACTGGTTCGCAGAAGCTGGCAACAGCCATGGATCCATTCGGCGGCGGTGACCTTGTCCGGCACCGTGCAGGTGCTGTCCGCGCCGGGCCTGAAGAAGGCCTGGCGATGCGATATCTGCGGGACCGTTTCGCTGCGCCAGTTCTGCGGACCGATGACGCCGGCATGGGGGTGCTGCTGCATGCAGTCCAGTAGACATTGCAGGTCATCGGCGGCGATGAAGCAATCGGGGTTGAGCAGCAAGGCGAACGGCGTCTGTACGGCCGTCATCGCCTGGTTGTTGGCTGCACCATATCCCGCGTTGGTGGAGCGGGTGATCACCTGCGCATGCGGGAGATGCTGCGCGATGCGTGGGGCGGTGTCGTCGCTGCTGCCATTGTCGATTATGACGACATGCGGGAACGGTGCCAGTGTGTTGGCCATCGCCTCCACAAGCGTCGAACTGTTGTAGGTGACGCAGACAACGGTCACCTCATCGAGCGACGGACGTGGGCTCATGATGTGGATTCGCGCGCTTCACCGATGCCACGCCAAGGAAAGCTGCCCAGCGGAATGCTGGCCATCAGTAGCATGAAAACATGGCGGTGGGTGAAGTTGCTCCAGAGTCCATTGGCCAGGCCGGCAGCCACATAGATGATGAGGATGCTGGCAAAGATACCCTTTTGAGGGTCGCGCAGCTTGCCAACATGAACGGCAAAGGCCAACAGCAGGGCCACGAATACCAGCATGCCAGCCACGCCTTCCTCGGCCAGGATGAGCAGGGCTTCCTGGTGCGGGTGGCCGGTGATGAACGGTTCCGAGCCCGGGATGGCGCGCATCTGCTCCATGTAGATGGGCTCCCACTGGTTCAGGCCGTGCCCGAACACGGGGGCATCGGCGATGATCGGCAGGGTTTGCTGCCACAGCCATAGACGGATGCCGCTGGACGTGGGCTCCTGGGCGACCAGATAGCTGTCGACTTCCTCGGTGATCGAGCTGAGCATGCGTTCGCGGATGCTCGGTGTCGACCACAGCGCGCCAATGGTGACGATGACCAGGCCGATACTGATCATCAGCGTGCGCCAGCCGTTGAAACGGTGGGCAACAAGCCGGTAGATCCAATACCCGAACAGCGGCAGCAACACGATGTATGTGGTGCGGCTCTGGATCAGCAGTACGACGTTGCACAGCACAACCGCGGCGGCTACCCACGCAGCGATACGCCAGCGCCGCTCGTTGCTGTCCAGGGCCACTGCCACCAGCATCGACATCAGGATCAGGCTGGCCAGCCCCTGCTGGGTGTATTCCTTGAACACGGTATTGCGCATGGACGGCTGGATTTCAGCTACCGCCCGTTGTGGTACCAGGCCGAACTGCATCAGGTAGGAAATCAGCACCACCAGCCCGGCGGCGACAGCGAACGCCGCCAGTGCACGCCAGCGCCAGCGCGAATCGCGCAGAAGGCTGGCGATGAGTGCAGGGTATAGGCAGCCCCACAGGGAGGCTTCGCCCATTGCGGGAGCACCGGAGCCGATCCACGCATGCAGTGCGCTCGCAAACAATACGCCGAACCAGACCAGGAAACCGATCACCACTGGCTCACGCAGTGCGGCGCGCCAGCGTGCGAACAGGTCCGTGCCTGCCAGCGAGCACAGCAGGCTCAAGCCAAGCAGGATGTTGGTGGCGGGTTTGTTGAGCGGAGCGGCAGCCAGTGTCAGCACCGCGCACCATTGGCCCACCGTCAGCAGCCGGCTGCGCAGCGCCTGTAACAGCAAGGGAGATTGGACCGCAGACAACTGATTCACGTGATGGATCACACCGGTTGGGCGTGGATACGCCGCTGGGAAAGTGGCAGTGACAGCTGGACAGCCACCGTGCAACCAGTCTGATTTTCAGTCGGTAGAACGAATAATTCTAGCGATGCGAACCTGCATCTTCAACGAACGGTGTCGCGTGTTCATGGTAGATGCTGGGACATGTTCAGCAAGAACCGCTGTCGTTCAGTCAAGCGGCTTATTGATGCTGGCATTCGCTGGGGGCGTCACCAGCGGCTGTCCGTTCTGCAGCAGCCACAGCATGATGGTTTTCTGGCGCACGTAGTTGGCGCTGACGAAGGCCTCGATCAACCCCGGCCAGCCGTCCAGGAAGCCACGCTTGACCACGTAGCTGCGGATGAAGCGCCAGGTCGGGGCGATGATCAGCTTGCCCAGGCTGGCGCGCTTGCCCTTGCCGAACTCATGCTCGGCCATCATTCGTGCGTACTTCTGCTTCTTGTCCAGCAGTTGCAGGAAGCTGCGGTAGGGGTGGTGCAGCAGGTCGCCCCTGAGCAGGGCGGCTGGGCCATCCAGCGAGACGGCTTCGTGGATCTCGCGATCGCCGCGCCAGCCGCCGTGGCGGCGGTCGAACAGCCGCAGCACCCGGTCCGGGTAGGCGGTGCCGTGGCGCAGGAAACGGCCGAAGTACTCCGAGCAGCGTGCGAAGCGGTAGCCGATGGCGCGATTGAAGCCGGCGTCACGTTCGGCTTCGATGGCCGCGCGCAGCTCCGGGTTGACCCGCTCATCGGCGTCCAGGCACAGCACCCAGTCGTGGCTGGCCTGCTCCACGCAGAACGCCTTCTGGCTGCGGAAACCGGTGAACGCACGCTGCACCACGCGGGCACCAGCGGCTTCGGCGACGGCGACGGTGGCGTCACTGGAGAAGGAGTCCACCACCACGATCTCGTCGCAGAACGCCAGCGAGGCCAGGCAGTCGCCAATGCGGTCGGCTTCGTTGAAGGCGATGATGCAGGCCGACAGGCGCGGGCGCTGGGCGGGCAGGGCGGTGCTTGGGCTGGGCATGCGGGGTCTGGCGCGGGGGATCGGGCCAAAGCCTAGCAGCGACGGCTTCCACTGGCGATGCGATAATTTCGGGATATCCGGGATATTCAGGAGTTCCCCACCGTGCCACGCCACTATCTGCTGTACGGGTCCGAGCGCTATGCGCTGGCCATCCTCCGCCCGCTGCAGGCGGCGATCCGCGCGCGTGGCGATGAGGCGGCATGGTTCTTCGATGGGCCGGGCGCGGCAGACCTGACCGCCGACGAAACCCTGCTGACGGTGGAGCAGGTGCGTGCCTGGAACCCCTGCGCAGTGATCACCTCGTCCAACGCGGTGCCGCACTTCTTCCCCGGGGTGAAGGTGGAGACCTTCCACGGCTTCGATGCTGGCAAGCCGCGCCACATCTACATCCGTGGCTTCTTCGACCTGTACTGCACCACCGGCCCTCGCGATACCGCTGCGTTCTCGGAGCTGGCACAAAAGACCGGACATTTTTCGGTGGTTGAGACCGGCTTCCCGAAGATCGACCCGTTCATGAGCCAACTGAAGGACGAGCCCGACCCGGTGCGCGAACCGCCGGTGATCCTGTACCACTCGACTTTCTCACCGTCCTGGAGTGCTGCCGGCATCCTGTACGACGAGATCAAGCGGCTGTCGCAGACTGGCGAGTGGCGCTGGATCGTCACCTTCCACCCGAAGATGGACCCGGAGATCACTGCCAAGTACCGCGCGCTGGAAGGCCCGTACCTGCGCTTCGCCGATGACGACAACATCCTGGACCTGTTCCCGCAGGTGGACATGATGTGTTCGGACACTTCCTCGGCACTCAACGAATTCCTGCTGACCTACAAGCCGGTGGTGACTTTCAAGAACCGTCGCCCGGGCCCGCAGTTGCTGGATATCGACGACCCGGCGCAGTTTGAGGGTGCAATCCGTACCGCCTTGTCGCGGCCGCCGGAACTGATGGCTGCGGTGCGCCAGTTCGCCGACCAGCTGCACCCCTACCGCGACGGGCAGTCCAGCGAGCGCATCCTGCAGGCGATCGACGACTTCATCGCCAAGGGCGGTCGCAACCGCAAGCCCAAGCCGCGCAACTGGTGGCGCAAGATCAAGCTGCGCAAACGCATTGGTTATTGGGGCCCGGCGCGGGTTTGATCGCGCGAAGTGTTCACCTCTCCCTTTGCGGGAGAGGGGGTGCCTCACCAGCGCAGCTTGCGCCGCGCCATCTCCCGCTCAAGCTGCGCCATCAACGTACGTGCCTGGGCTTCTTCCAGAAAGCGCAGTTGCAAGGCTGGCGCGCCACCTGCACCGGCTGTATCCAAGGTCAGCGTCGCGGTACCGAATCGTCGGTCCAGCGGTGAACGATCCAGCCGCAGAGCCTGCAGCTTGTCCAGCTCGGCCACGCGCCACCAGCGGTTCCACCAGCCACCACGGATGGCCACACGCTGCGCATCGATGTTGTAGCCGATGCGGCTTACCTGGCGGTGCGCCTTCAGTGCGGACCATGGCAGCCAGAGCAGTGGCAGCAGGCCCCATGCACTGCCGGTTTCGTACACCAGCAGTGCAGACAGCAGGCTCATCAACACCAGTGCTGGCAGGCACAGCCGCCACCAACCCCGCGTACTTACCGGCAGCCATTGCGTGGGCGGCCACTGCAGCTGCGGCAGCAGGTGCTGCAGCAGGCCGTCGCAAGTGACCGGCGTTGCCAGCGGTGCCAGCTCCTTGAGCGCGCGACCGTCCTGCTCCTGTTGCTGGCCGCCACTGGCGATATCCACCCGTAGCTGGCGGCGCTTGAACAAGCGATGCAACGCACCTTCGCGCAAGGTCCAGGCCTGGATGCGCCTGCGCGCCACGCTGCTGCGCACGCGGGTGAAGAGACCGCGTTCGACGGTGAGGCGGCGGTCGGCCTCGCTAAGGCGAAAACCGTAGTACTGCACGATCGCCAGACCCACCGATAGCAGCCGCATCAGCACCAATGCGAAGGCAAGCAGCAGGATGCCGGTAGCAACCATGGTCAGCGTGCCCAGCTGCAGCTGGCTGGCATAGCCGAAGGCATGGCGGCCCTGTTCTTCGATGAAATCGGAGGTGGCCCGGCGCGGGAACAGCTGGTAAGCCGCACCGATTGCCGCTGCCACGACAACCATTGCGCGATTGGAAATCAGACCCTGCCGCACGAGTTCGGACAAGGGCAGGCTCAACAGCACGCCATCAGTCGCAATGTCGGGCTGCGCACTCGTGGTCGCCGCTTCGCTGCCACCTTGGCGGATCAGGCGTTCCAGCTCCAGCGCCTGCGCCAGTTTGAGCACCCGCATTTCCGCTTCTGGTTTGTCGCCGCCGGCCGATTCCAGACGCAACTCGGCCACGCCGAAGATGCGGTGCAACAGGTTCTGGTGCACAACGACGTTGTGGATGCGCGCGAACGGAATCTCGCGACGGGTGCGTTCGAAGATGCCGCTGCGGATGCTCAACGCATCATTGCCGATGCGGTAGCGGTAACTCAGGTATTGCAGCACCGCGGTGGCGACCAGCGCGACGACGATCGCGGCGCTGATCCAGTGGTGGTAGGGCAGGTCATCGTCGCGGCGACTGCCAAACACCAGCAAGGCAACCAGCGGTAGCAGGAACTGCTGCACCTGCTGCTGCAGGGCGAACAGCCACGACCACGGATGCAGTCGCTGCTCGTCGCTGGGGATGGGGGGCGGCAGTTCGCTCACAGCGCGTCGTCGTCGTGGTCGAGTTGGCGGGCCAGGCGATCACGCAGGCGTTCGGCATCGGCGTGCGCCAGGCCGGCCACGGCGACGGTGTTCATGCGGGTGCCGGCGGTATGCACGATCAGGGTCGCCAGGCCAGCCATGCGCTCCAGCGGACCGCGGCGCAGGTCCAGGTGCTGCACGCGCGAGACCGGGACGTGGCTTTCGCTCTGCCACATATGGCCGCGGCGCACGCCTAGTGACTGCGCATCCAAGCGCCAGAAGGTGAGTCGATGGCGGCGCCAGCCGAACCATGCGCCGAGCAGGGCGCCAAGTACGGCACCAGCCGAGGGGATCAGTAGCCAGCTCGATTGCTTGGTGGCCAGCATCAGTACCACGCAGGCCGCGCCGAACAGCAGGGCCATGCTCAGCGCTGCGCCGACGGCAGCGAAGACCGCGCCGCGAGGCGGCAGTGGCTGCCACTGGTTGTCGTCCGGCAGCGGCGTATCGAAGGCAGGAGGTTCAGTCATGCGCAGACGATATAACGGCGAGGCCATGCAACGGTAGGTGGGGCCGCAATCGCAGTTGTAGGAGCGGCGTCAGCCGCGAAGCTGGCGAGGCTGCAGACCGCCGAAAGGCCTGCATTCGCAGTTTCAAGGTGGGGCGCCATTGTGGGCGCCGGATGTATCTGTGGCTTCGCGGCTGACGCCGCTCCTACAAAAAATAAAAACGCCTACTGCGCCGCCATGATCAGCGCATCCACATCCAGATGATGGCCGGCACGTGCGGCCTTGGTGCGCAGGTACTGCTCGTTCTCGTGGGTGATCTCGCCGGTGACCGGTACGCAGCCAACCACTTCGATGCCGGCCTTGCGCAGGTGCTGCACCTTGGTCGGGTTATTGGTCAGCAGTTGGATGCGCTGCACGCCCAGCGCGCGGAGCATGGCTACTGCGCTGCCATAGCGGCGCTCGTCGGCACCGAAGCCCAGTTGGGCATCGGCGTCGATGGTGTCCAGGCCTTCGTGCTGGTAGCCATAGGCACGCATCTTGGCAGCGATGCCGGTGCCGCGACCTTCCTGGTCCAGGTACAACAGAATGCCGCCGCCCAGTTCTTTGAGCGTGCGCAGGCCGCGCCGCAGCTGGTCGCCGCAATCGCATTTGAGCGAGCCGAACAGGTCGCCGGTGAGGCAGGAGGAATGCACGCGCACCGGCACGATGCCGCTCATGTCCGGATTGCCAACGATCACCGCAACCTGGTCACGCTGTGCCACGCCGCCACGGAACACGGCGAACTCGCTCATGCCGACATCACGCAGCGGCACCGGCGAGCGCGTTACCAGTTCGTAGTCCTGGCCGGCCTGGCCAGCACCTTCGTACAGGGCGGTGGTGTCCAGCTGCAGGCAATCATCAAATGGACTGCCTGTCGCATCCAGTTCCACCGAGATCATGGCCGGCAACAGCAAGCCCAGCCGCGCCACTTCCACAGTCGCTGCGTCCAGCGCATTGCCATTGGCTTGCGCATCGGCCGGCGCGACTGCATCGCGCAGGTAGGCCAGCGCTGGCAGTTCGGCGAACTCGCGATCAGCCAGTGGCAGGTGGATGCCGTTGGCAGCGTTGATGCCCAGCGTCTGCGCGCGCGCTGCGCTCAGGAACAGGTAATGGCGGCCTTGCGCGGCCTCGGCGAAGGCGGCGTAGCCTTCCGGCGAGCTGCTGTCCAGGGCGATGCTGGCCAGACGCTGCCGGCCATCGCTGATCACTACCGGGCGGCCAGCACGCAGTTCGGCGGCGGCGCGCTCGCAGCGGATGGCGGCGGTCTGGCCGAAGTAGGACGGGCTGGCAGAAACGGGGTTGTTCATTTGAAACCTTATGGGGGCCGTTGGCAGTCGAATCAATCGAGCGGCACGGGTGACGCAGTGTTGCAGCAGCAGGTTCAGTGCGGGTGACGGGCGGTGGCGTAGGGGTCGTGCTCGCCGCTGCCGGGTGGCCGCAGGGTGTAGCGCTTGTAGGTCCACTGGTACTGCGCAGGATCGCGGCGGGCGATGCGTTCGATGCCGGCATTGAGGGTAGCTGCGGCAAGTTGCAGATCCGGGTCGGCGATTTGGGTCTCGGCCGGTTCGATATGCAGGGCGAAGTCCAGGTTGGGCCCGGTGCGCTCGCACCAGCCGTACAACAAGGTGGCGCCGGTGCGCTCGGCCAGACGGTTGACCAGGGTCATGGTCAGTGCCTGCATGCCGAAGAACGGCACGAACACGCCGTCGCCGTTCTTTGGTTGCTGGTCGGGCAGGATGCCGGTGGCGCCGCCGTCCTTGAGCACCTTGAACAACTGCCGCACGGCCGGGCCTTCGGCGCGAACCTGGCGCACGTTGTCGCCGCCACGGCACAGTTGCAGGAATTCATCGCCGACCGGGTTCTCCGGCGGCGCGTAAACAATTGCGATCGGCCCGCGCGAGGCCAGCCACTGGTTCAGCAATTCCCAGTTGCCGTAATGCGGGGCAATGACGATCACGCCCTTGCCCGAGGCCAGCGCGGCGTCGTAGAGCTCCTGACCATGGCGTTCGCGCAGGTGCCGGGACAGGTTCCGGGCCGGGTCGTGGGTCCACAGGTACAGGGTTTCCAGCGCCTGGCGGGCGGTGGTGCGCAGCACCTCGCGGTGCAGCCGTGCGCGCTGGGCAGCATCCAACTCCGGGTAGGTCAATTCCAGGTTGCGGCGGGTCACCCGGCTTTCGCGGGCATTGATGCTGCGCCACAGCCAGGCCACCGTGTCGGCCAGGGTCCGCTGCCAGGACCAGGGCAGGTGGGTCAGGGCACAGGCGAGGCGGTAATAGAGCTTGGCGGTGGATTGCGGTTTCATTCCCCCAAGTTTAGCCGCTGGCGCCCGGTGCTATGGTGCCCGGCCCCCACAGCAGGAGCTGCCAATGCTTTGCCTGATCCAACGTGTCACCCAGGCCTCGGTCACCGTCGACGATGCCGTGGTCGGGCAGATAGGCCCGGGCCTGCTTGCCCTGGTGGGGGTGGAGCCGGGCGACGATGAGGCGATGCTGTCGCGGATGGCGGACCGGCTGCTCGGTTACCGAGTTTTCGCCGACGATGCCGGCAAGATGAACCGTTCTTTGCGTGATACCGGCGGCGGATTGCTGCTGGTCAGCCAGTTCACCCTGGCCGCCGATACCCGTTCAGGCATGCGCCCGAGCTTCACCAGCGCCGCGCCGCCGGCCGAGGCTGAACGGCTTTTCAACCAATTGGTGGCCATCTGCCGTGAAAAACACAGCTCAGGGGTGGAAATCGGTCGCTTTGGTGCCCATATGGTTGTCAGCCTGATCAATGATGGGCCCGTAACCTTTCTGCTCAGACCGTAGCGCGCCGCGAACCCACCGCCCCGGCAAGCGCTATGCTGCGCTGGTATAATGCTAGGTTCCCATCTTCACAATCGCCGGTGGCGCGAGCATTACATGGCCAACGAACGTCCTGCCCAGCAAAACGACATCAAGCTTCTGATCAGCAAGGGCCTGGAACAGGGCTACCTGACCTACGCCGAAGTTAACGATCATCTGCCCGACGACATGGTCGATCCGGAGCAGATCGAAGACATCATCGGCCTGATCACCGGCATGGGCATCGATGTCCACGAAGTTGCCCCCGACGCCGACACGCTGATGCTCAGCGACGGCAACACCGGCAACCGTGAAGTCGATGATACCGCTGCTGAAGAAGCTGCTGCTGCACTTACCGCACTCGACACCGAAGGTGGCCGCACCACCGACCCGGTGCGCATGTACATGCGCGAAATGGGTACGGTCGAGCTGCTGACCCGCGAGGGCGAAATCGCCATCGCCAAGCGCATCGAAGAAGGCCTGGGCCAGGTGCAGGCTGCACTGGGCACCTTCCCGCTGGCTGTTGAGTCGGTGCTGGCTGATTACGAACTGCACAAGGAAGGCAAGAAGCGCCTGGCCGAAGTGATCGTCGGCTTCAACGACCTGGTCGAGGAAGCGCCTGCTCCGGCCGTTGCCGAAGACACCAGCGATGACGCTGATGCCGATGGCGACGAAGAAGACGACGGCGACGACGTCGAGGAAGAAGCCGGCCCGACCGGTCCGGATCCGGTGGAAGTGGCTGCCCGCATGGAGCAGCTGGCCAGCGATCTTGCCAAGTTCAAGAAGGCACACGCCAAGGGTGATACCAAGGCCCAGGCCAAGCTGCGCGAAGAAATCTCGGCCACCTTCGTGACCCTGAAGCTGCCGCTGCCGCTGACCGACGTGCTGGTACGCCTGCTGCGCGACACCATGGCGCAGGTCAAGTCGCAGGAGCGCCGCGTGCTGCACTTGGCCACCATTACTGCCCGCATGCCGCGTAAGGATTTCATCCGCTCGTGGGAAGGCAACCAGACGAATCTGGAGTGGGTGGAAGACGCAATCAAGCGTAAGCAGAAGTGGTCGTCGGCCCTGCGTGACGTCAAGGACCAGATCGTGTCCGAGCAGCAGGCCACCATCGACCTGGAAAAGAACACCCAGCTGAGCCTGGACGAGCTGAAGGAAATCAGCCGCGTCATGGCCTACGGCGAAGCCAAGGCACGCAAGGCCAAGAAGGAAATGGTCGAGGCCAACCTGCGTCTGGTCATTTCCATTGCCAAGAAGTACACCAACCGCGGCCTGCAGTTCCTGGATCTGATCCAGGAGGGCAACATCGGCCTGATGAAGGCCGTCGACAAGTTCGAATACCGTCGCGGTTACAAGTTCTCGACCTATGCCACCTGGTGGATCCGCCAGGCGATCACCCGTTCGATCGCCGACCAGGCCCGCACCATCCGTATTCCGGTGCACATGATCGAGACGATCAACAAGTTGAACCGCATTTCCCGCCAGATGCTCCAGCAGTACGGCCGCGAGGCTACGCCGGAGGAGCTGGCCAAGGAAATGGACATGCCGGAAGACAAGATCCGCAAGGTGATGAAGATCGCCAAGGAGCCGATCTCGATGGAAACCCCGATCGGTGACGACGAGGATTCGCATCTGGGCGACTTCATCGAGGACACCAACGTGGAGTCCCCGATCGAGAACACCACCAACATCAACTTGTCTGAAACCGTTCGTGACGTGCTGGCTGGCCTCACCCCGAGGGAAGCCAAGGTGCTGCGCATGCGCTTCGGCATCGACATGAACACCGATCACACGCTGGAAGAAGTGGGCAAGCAGTTCGACGTGACCCGCGAGCGCATCCGTCAGATCGAGGCCAAGGCGCTGCGCAAGCTGCGTCACCCGAGCCGTTCGGAGCAGCTGCGCAGCTTCCTCGACATCGAGTGAGTGGTGGCTTGCAAGTGATTGCTGGCGCGTGAGCGCTGGAATGAAAAACCCCGCCTTGGCGGGGTTTTTCGTTTTCTGGTTTGCGACGGTGCAGTTGGTGTCCGGATTCAGCCTGCCTTCGCTTCTGACGTCAGTCTATGGTTGCTTGCGGGCAGTGTGTATCGTGTGTATTCTCTGTACATGAAAAGCGCGGACCTCATCAAGGAGTTGATGACCAATGGATGGACATTGGACCGCGTGCGTGGCTCCCACCATGTTTACGTCCATCCGGACAACTCAAACATCATCACCGTCCCGCATCCCAAAAAGGACCTTGGAAAAGGGCTGGTAAACAATCTCCGCAGAATTGCGGGGCTGAAATAGGAGGCGGTATGCGCTACCCCGTCATGATTGAAGCAGGCGACGAAAACACCGCGTGGAGCGTGGTTGTTCCAGATCTGCCGGGTTGCTTCTCCGCAGGTGACACTCTGGATGAGGCCATGACCGAAGTGGAAGAGGCTGCCGCTGCGTGGATCGATTCGGCGCTGGATGCAGGCCGTGCGATTCCCCGGCCGTCCAGTGCCCAGGCTGCATTGGAAAAGGGCGATTTCGCTGGTTGGATGGTGGCTTACATCAATGTAGATCCCTCCTTGCTCGACGACACGATCGAGCGCGTGAACATCACACTGCCGCGCCGTGTGTTGATGCGCTTGGACGCGAATGCGAAGGCTGCCGGCGAGAGCAGGTCTGCCTATATCGCGCATCTGGCTGCGCTGAACTGACCCCGTTCCGCTAGGTTGATCGAGAGGCTAGATACTTTTCCAGCTGCAAATCGCAACAGGACGAAGCTGAGTCATGTTGCACCGAACCGATGGACTAGCCACCGTGAGCTAGCCATGGGTCGGATGCATGCGCTCGCAGCGCGTTTGCTGACCAATAAGCTCCCCGACAATGGTTGCAGCCGCAGCTTGGATCGCTCCATCCGCAGTGATCTGGCCGTTCGCAATCCATGTACATCTAATCAGACGCAGGGAAGTAGTCGCGAACGGGTTACCTCCACTACACTGTGCAGTCAGCGCGGGCCTATAGCTCAACGGTTAGAGCAGAGGACTCATAATCCTTTGGTTCCAGGTTCGAATCCTGGTGGGCCCACCATTTTATGGTCCGACGCAGTCCGGCGAAGTTCAAGAAGTGTATGAAATAAGGGGATTTTTGAGGGGGAATGTCCGGTCTGGTTCGATGTTGTCCAGCGCCATCCGATTGGAATGTGAGTAACGATGTGAGTAAGATTGCGAGGCTCGCCTCCGTTACTCACAATTCCGTTACTCACACACATGCTGACTGACACCAAGCTCCGTAGCCTCAAGCCTCAGAACAAGCTCTTTCGACTCGCAGATGCCAATGGGCTTTGCATCGAAGTGCGGACGACCGGCGCAAAGATTTGGCGTTACCGCTATCGGTTTGCTGACAAGGCCAACATGCTGACTATCGGGGAGTATCCGCTTGTCTCGCTGGCTGAGGCGCGCGCTGATCGCGATCGGGCGCGTGCCTTAGTCAAGAAAGGTGTGGATCCGAGTCTGGTTGCGAAAGTGGAGCGTGCTGCCAAGCAAGAGGAAGCGGGCAACACTTTCGGTAGCCTGGCTGAAGAGTTGATGCTCCAGCGTGCGAAGAAGCTCAGTCCTGGCTCAGTAGTTCGTGAGCGCCGGATGCTTGAGAGGGATCTTGGCGGCATTGCTGAGTTGCCGATCCGTAGTATCACCGCACCGATGTTGTTAAAGGCACTCAGGAAAATCGAGGCGCGCGGAGCCGTGGAAACAGCGCACCGCACTAGGGCCGCGGCTGGCCTTGTTTTTCGCTATGCCATTGCTACAGGGTGTGCGGAGAACAACCCCGCAGTTAGTCTTGTTGGTGCGTTGTCTCCAGCGAAGACGACGCATTTCTCCAGCGTGACAGAGCCTGATGATGTTGCGAAGTTGCTCAAAGCCATTTATGGCTATCAGGGCTTTCCCGTCGTTTCTGCGGCGTTGAAGCTTTCAGCGCTTCTATTTGTTCGGCCGGGGGAGCTTCGAGCGGCGCGTTGGTCGGATATTGATCTGCAAGCTGCAGAGTGGCGTTACACCACCAGCAAGACCCATACAGCGCACATTGTCCCTCTAGCTCGACAGGCCCTCGAAGTTCTGGAGGAGGTGCGTCCTCACTCCAGGCGCAGTGACTATGTCCTTCCAAGTGTAAGGACCGTTTCGAAGCCGATCAGTGAGAACACAATTAACGCCGCTCTGCGAAATATCGGATTTGATGGCACTATGATGACTGCACATGGTTTTCGGGCGATGGCGCGAACACTATTGGATGAAGTGCTGGGGTATAGGCCTGACTTCATTGAGCATCAGTTGGCCCATGCGGTACGCGATCCTTTGGGGCGCGCCTATAACCGCACGACGCATCTGAAAGAGCGTAAGGCGATGATGCAGGGGTGGGCTGATTACTTGGACAAGCTGCGAAATCAGAAAACCGCTTAGGGGCTGTTTGACAGGTTCACGGCCGCTCGTAGTGAACGTTGGTGTTTGCCATCCCAGCTGCGGATGTGGGCAAGTCCATGGTGCTTCCTTGGTCAAGCGTGGCTCTATGCCTCCTTGACACTCACTGGCAGAGGCTTGACGCTACCTCAATGAGCATCGATCTGAATTTACTCACTCTTCGCGAGTTGAGCGCCCTCATCAGCACTGCCAAGGAAAGGCAGAGATCCCTAAGTAAGCGCCAAGCGCCGGAAAAGGTCAGGCGTCAATTGGCAGTTGTGGCCAAGAAGGCCGGGTACACCATTGAAGAGCTCTTCGATACGGGGGAGGCGGGGGCGGAGACTACTAAAAAAGCTCGCCGGCGCAAGGTGCCAAAGGTCCAGCCGAAGTATCGCGATCCTGAGAGTCCTTGGAACACTTGGACTGGTCGCGGAAAAATGCCGCTTTGGTTGGCGTCCAAGATCCGTTTTGGACAGAATCCGGTCGACTACTTAATTCCAGGTGTGGCCAAGCTGACCACGAAGAACAAGCCGTTGACTGGTAAGCGTAGGTTGTTCAAGCAAGGATGATTTCAGTGAGAGCGTGTTGGCGTTGACAATACGGTTGAGGTTGAGGTTGATGCACCAATTATCCAATGATCGACTGATACCTAACAGCTCAATCCGGCGACGCTTCGCGGCTCGGTTTAATTCCGGCGTTAGCTGTCAGCCTGAAATAATGTTGCCCGCATGAGCTATATCATCGCTTTTGTTAGGTTCCCGGAATCCGACTCGGATTACCCTGCGAATTGTTTTCGCACCGATCTACAGAAGGGGGACGCAGTCGTTGTCCGTCTGGGCGACGGACGACTAAGGCCCGCTGTGGTGGAAATGCTGCAATATCTTAATTGGCAGTGCAGGGCGGTTGTTGAGTGCAAGGTTTCCGAGGCAGTCGAAACTGGCGATGGCGCACTAACGTCGCCACCTGGATCGCCGCTCCATGTTGGCTTGGCGACTCATCAGGCTCTCGCCCGTGTTCTCAAGGTTGGTGGCTGGGTACCTCTTTTACACCGCTCGAATGTCTACACAATACTTTTTTCGTTCACCAACAAGACTCAGACTGCCAACATTCTTTTTAGAAAGAACGGTGTTGACCTTCAGATTTTACCGGAGAGGTTGCCCGCAGCTCCAGTACCAATGAGTTCTTGTGACGTTTCCATAGCCATAGGCCAAGTAGTTAGGCATCACCTCGCACATACAAAATTCAATCTTTTCGAGGGAATTCATCGATTTGCGAAGGCTTTCGCAAATGACTCTGGCGACTATGATCGATTTTTTGTGTCTGTTGGCTCGCGAGACAAGAGAACGTTAAAGCAAAAAAATCTCAGCCCGCATCCACGAAACGAAATGCTCGAAATTTATGGCGCCATCTCAGGCAGGTCGGGCGGTGACGGTTACTTGGGAGATGGAATTTGGATTGATTCAGGCGGACGCATGCATGATCGAGGGCGTTAAGGGCGCATGAGCAAAGCCTCGTAAAATCAAGATGCGGCCCCGGCCGTAAGCTTGATCCAGACATTCTTGGGGTTCCCAGGGAAATTAGTCCCAAGAAGACCATTGATATGCAAGAGAAAATTCACCGAAAGCCAGATTGTTGCGACGCTGAAGCAAGTTGAGATCGGAAGGTGGCTCAAGGTCGTATGCCGTGGCGTTGGAATTTTCGATGCGGCTTACTGTGTGAAGATGATGGTCTCGGATGCGGCCTATGCTGCCACTAACCGAATGACCTGAACAGAAAACGGTGGGCCATTGCAGCCGGCCACTGCGTGATACAGGTCTGAAGTGACGTACTACGGGGAGGCTCAAAGTGTTAAGACCTTAAGGGTGTGGTCAACCTGAGCTAGTTTGTCAAAGTCTTTGTCACAAGTTACCAACGTTAAATCATGCGTCATGGCCATTGCGGCAATCCAGATGTCGTTCTCCGTGATCTGTAGTTTGTTTGCAGCCCAATTGTCGCTCCAACGCTCCGGGTGAGTTCCTTTGAGTTTTTCTTGCGCAGCTTTCTTGGGAGCGACTTTCCATGCCCATTGTGAGCGTAGTCGGCCTTGCTCAATGGCAACGTGGCGAGTTACCTCCAAAACGTCTGCGAGTTCACTGGCGGCCTGAATGCGCTGGCGAACTTCATTCAAGTCGGTGTCACTGGGCTTAGGGGATCTTCTTTGGTACAAGTTCAGGCCAAATAGCATCTCTGCGATCGATACGACGCAGATGAAGAGCCGTTGTTCTTGTCCGAAGTGCTGATTCCTGAAAGCGATTGCTTTCGCATGCCGTGGATGACCCGGGTTCACCAAGGTCGATACTGCGCTAGTATCGAGAAGAAACATAGATCACCGTTTACGCTAGATCGAAAACGCCAGCCATACTTTGCGGCAATGGCTGCATAAGTGTGTGCCAGACTGCTCTAATTTCTGCGTTGTTCATTGTTAGCCGTCTATGTAAAGAAATCGCGGCATCGCCGTTGGCCGTACCTGGGTAATCTCCGAATGTTGCACGGCTAGGGCGCTTGCCTCCGACCATGAAACGCAGAAGTTCGCGTTCCAGCTTTGGAGGCAGGTCATACGCCTTCAAAACGAGGGCATCGATCTCCATTAGGAGATCCTCAGTCGATTTGGATCGTGACGAGAACAAAGGGCCATCGTCTCCTCCGCACGCTGACAAGTATTCGCTAATTAGGCTCTCCACTTCACGTGAAATGCGAGAAGACGGTAGCGGCAGCTTTTGCAACGTTTCCTTGCGCAGATGCTTCTGTTCATCATGTGCAAAGCTGAAAGCGTTCGAGATTGGTGAGTTCAAGATCGCACATAGTTCGAGCAAACTCAGTGATGAGTCCTGCGATTCCCGCAGCCAAATCCCATAAAATTGTTGAGAAACCAGCAATCCGTCGTTATCGACGGTAGCCGCCAAGCGCCAAGGACCTCGAGATGTTCGGATCGCATTGGTGATGATTTTTGGGGATGCCCAAGGGTAGTTAATTGCCCCTCCACGCAGATGTGATTCACGGGTATCCAGATAGACCGTTTGCTTGACTTCAAATTGCGCTAGTGAATCGCCGGACCGATGTAGGCCCTGCAGAAAACCGGGTGCCGCTCTAGGCCTGCTGGCCGCGCTTTGGTTGGTTGTCCATTCCAGCCCGCGGTGCATCTCAGCTACGCTGCCGAGCATGGGCGATCCAGCGAGGTACTCCCAAACGCCACGGAGCGGACGTAGAGCAACAAGTCCCGGTGATTTATTTGGATCTACCTGGGCGATGTCGCTACTGGATGTTTGCAAGGTTTGGACAAAGCGAGGCCAGTCAGCGCGTCGCACAACATTCTTTCGAAGAGTGGTTTCGATCGGTGAATTTTCGTCACGCCGGCCTTGAGCGATCAGGATTTCCGCGCCGATCGAAGCGTGACGAAACACCCCTTCGGGCAGTTGCAGTACCTCGACGTCACCATAGATCTCACAAATGCGGCGGATGTGGTGCCGGTACACATTGTGTGAGGAAAATCCACTGGGCATGACGACCCCAACGAAAGGCGGTGGGGCCTTAACGATGGCGTCCAACAACACCACGGGCTTGTGGACGGATACGTCGGAGGACTGCTTATCAAAATCCTCAAATGGGGGGTTGCATAGCAGGACATCGCATTGACTAACGCGTTCGGCTAGACGGCCAGATTCGAACAAGTCTTCGTTCGTGATACGCCAGCCGTTGTGATTCGGATAGTCCGCCAGGATCAGTGCCAGCCGGGCAATCTCGCATGCGAACGGATCTATCTCACTAGCCATGAAGTGGCCCACGAGATGTTCATGTACCTTGGTTACAGACCACGTCTGCGGAAATAGCTCCTTGAATCGTCGCAGAGCAGCTGTCAGAAAAACGCATGCGCCTGCGAATGGCTCGTAGACGCGTAATTGTGCTGCCGTATCTCCTTCCGGCAGCCTTAGCGACCGGATCACATAGTCTGCGGCACTGTACGGTGTGCTGTGTGTGCCAAAGGCCTTGCGGGTTTCCGGAGTGATGAGCGTGTTCTCGTAGACGAATGCCAGGTCGTCCGCAGCAACGTTGCGCACATACAGGCCTTCGCGCAAGGCCTGCCACGCAGCCGTGAGCTGTGTCACTCGGGTCTTCGTCCATTGGAGCCGTTGCTTGGGCAGGGAATACAACTCCTCTACGATGGAAACGACCTCGCGCGGATCGTCCGCATCGATGGCTTTCACCCGATTGTCTTCTCTATCAATCAGTATCTTCCCCGCCAGCAGTCGGAAAACAAGCGGGAATAAAACTTTGTAGTGCGTCTGCAGTGAAAGTTGACCCGTTCTGATCCTCTCGCCATCAAAATGGGAAAGGAAATGCTTCAGCATGTCGTCCAACGCAAACTGAGTGTTCGCTTGGATGCCATACAAGGTGCGCGGATCGAATAACATCCCAGTGCACGGCACATCCTCGCGTACTTTGAGCGCTTTGAGCTGGCGGATTGGGCCGGGGCCGAACTTTTCTCGGTCGGCGAGTAATGTCTGCCACTGGGATGCAGACGTGCTATTGAGCTGGGCGACTCCTGTGGCAGTGTAGGTCCACATCGAAGCCTCATCACCCTCGATGACGACGAGGAATGGGGCCCCCAGGCTGCGAGTGGCCTCCGCGGTTTCGCGTGCGGTTTCGTTCGACGCAATGCGAACGACGCCGAGTGCTGCAGTCCGATACGAGGCAGGTCCATCCCAAAACGCAATGGCGTCAACTTCGCGTACCGGCCGCGCGGGGAGATCTACAGCAGCAAATCGGAATCTCTGGAAGACGTCCGCTGCGCGATAGCCAAGACGGGTTAGGGAAGTCCTGAGAACTTGTGCGTTGTAGCTCACAGTGCCATCCTTATTTGTACAACGTGTTGTGTAGGCTGGGGTCATGCGAAGCCTCTCGGGCCGACACGGGTGCAGCCGTATCGGAACGGATGGCCTGCGGTCCGAAACCCAATTCGTGCTGACTCCAGCTGAGCTGTGCGCCCCCTGGCAATAGATAGTCGTCTACTACTTGGAAAATGGGAGCCAGTGGGATAATAAGTCCTTCGCTGACGCTCTCCGTCGCTTCCACATACTGAGCATCGATTGGTTCAAATGTCAGCAACAAATGCGTTGTGACTGAAACCGGCCTTGGACCAGAAAGCACGGATCGCAACGCGTCGGAAAAATCCGCAACGGTGCCGCGCTGTAGGCCGTATCGATGCTCCAAGTGGGAGCAAGCTCGTACCACCAGCAGATCCAGTGCGGTGTATCGTTTTGCCACCCGCACCGACGTATTACGGCTGGCGTAGGCAGGTATAGCATCCAGCAGGCCACGCATTTGATCGCGGGTGTATCCGCTGATAGCTAACAGGTCTGACACGGTTAAAGAACGACTGCTCACCTATGTCTCCGTAGCCCTTTGTGCGTATTCTATACTCAGATCTGGGCATGGAGTGCGCAGATCTGAGCGGGAAGTGCGCACAAATTGGCGTTCGACCCAATTCAGGCATGGGATCGAGCTACCAGTCCTCAAACAACGGTAGCAGCTCGCTGCGTGCAAGTGGCTGGCGTGCCATGTGCTGCAGCAATCACAGCGCGCCGAGACCAGCGATGCCTGCCGCCAGTTTAGTATTGCCGTCATCCACCGAAAGCACATGACGGTTCTGCGCGAGTAGTTCCTGATTGCCGCGGTGACATCAAGGGGTGCCGGTTTGCGTACGGTAGCGGACACTGCTCTCAACGTGAGGATGGTTCGAAGGATGCCTCCTTACCCGGCACCAGGGAAGCAGCAATCGTTCCGAGGCTCCAATTTCATGACAGCCGCGCAAAAGTGAGCTGACAGCTATCCAGGATGATCGACCTTCGCGACCTGAACTACTACAACGTCGACCCGGACGGACGGATCGTCTGTGAATCCATCGAGCCGTCAGGCAGGCCTCAGACTCAAAGACCAAGCCCTAGCATCGTTTATTCAAAGCCTTGGGTGCACGCCTTCACACCGGATAGGATTGCAGCGTGCATACTTTGCCGAAGTGTAGATACGCCTCAGGGGATCGCGATGGTGTACTCGGAATTACGCAACAAGCTTGAGGGTGTTGCTTGTGAGCTGATCACCCAGGCTCATGGCTTGTCTCATGCTGAGCGAACCGTTCGGCTGCACGAAATTGGGCTCCTTGCCGGCCAGGCGCTCGTTGCCGCAGAAGACCTACCCAATGCGCTCACAATTGCAGCTTCGATAGATGCCTTGCTGCACCGCGTGCAAAGTCACGTAGGTACCGTAGAGCAGTGCGACATGATCCGCCAACGAGACCCGCTTGCGGGGAATCTGCAAGTCGCCCCGAGAGTTAGTTAAAAAAAAGCCCGGCGAACCGGGCTCCGGTACTACTCCCCGATAGTGCGCACTATCATGCAGGCAGTGGATGCACAGGTCAATGCACTGGCAGTTAGGTCTGGCAGATCGACTGTGCCTGATTGATGGAGCGAGTCGACTAAGGATTTCCTCTTAACTGGGCGATTACTGCGTCAATTCTTGCTTAGTGCCATATGGGAAAAGAGCAGTCCTGTCCCGCTCCACAAGATCATCATGAAAACGAAGGCAGGCGAGTTGTCGCCCCATTGGAAGGTCTCGTGCAGGCCGTCGCCGAAAATACAGACTTCACCTTGAAAGAGCCCACTACCTGCGATGAAGCCGCAGTAACTCGCGACGGCAAGTGCGAAGAATGTGAATGCGATTTGAAGTAACACGTTGAGACGCTTATGAAAGCGCGAGCGGACATGGCGAGGTATCGTTGACCTCATGAGTGACCATCCTTGTTCTACAAATCTCCTGATATGTGCCCTGCACCAGCCGTAAGGAGGGGTGAGGCGGGATCAGGATAACGGTTTGTAAAATTTTCATAGAGAAAAGAGAGCCCTTACACGATAGCGCGCGTGTCGCTGAAGCCAGAAAACATCGTCGATGCGCATGCATGGCATGACACGCTTGATAGCCAAGGCGTTCACCGAACGAAAGCTTTCCCTGCCAATGCTACGATCCATTTAACTGTCTCCGTCGCCTGGTTCATGGAAGACCAACTCACAGACACGCAATGCCTGACACCAGCCGAGATGGACCGGTTACGCCGCGCCTTTGAGCGTTACGGCACCGGCGACGGGTTCTGGATCAACGACAAAGCCCTCCTTGATGTGGTGTCTCATAGAGACGGGTGCGACTGGAGGGCGGTGAATAGTGAAATGCAAGCGGCATTTCGTAAATGGTCGAAACAAGATTCGCAGTTTTTATAGATTGACGCCGCGACGACCCAATTGCTCGCTGTCCAAGCGCCCTCGCAGCTTCAATGTAACTTCGGCCGTCTCAGTTCGCAGCCTGGCCTCATGTCGCCGCGTCGATTCCCCCGCAGCGGGCACCATCGCTTGATCCTGACCCACCCCCAGAAAACTGGTGCAGGCTAAAGTAGAGACGTCGGCAGCATTGGGCCCCGTGACGAACGAGGATTCAGGCATGAAGAAGTCGCGTTTCACCGAGGAGCAAATTGCCTACGCGCTAAAGCAGGCGGAGCTGGGAACGGCAGTGGGCGAGATCTGCAGGAGGCTGGGTATTGCCGAGGCCACCGTCTACGTATGGCGAAAGAAGTACGGTGGGCTTGGCCCTTCGGAATTGAAACGCTTAAGGCTGCTGGAAGAGGAAAACCGCAAGCTCAACCAGTTGGTTGCCGATCTCAGTGTGGACAAGGCCATGTTGCAGGAGGTGGTCGCAAAAAAGCTCTGAGGCCTGCCCAGCGGCGCACCTGGGTGGGCGGTTGCAAGAGCGCTTTGGGGTCAGCATGCGGCGGGCATTGCAGATGGTGACGATGTCGTATTCCAGCTATTCGTACAAGGGCAAAGCAAGGGACAGCCAGGCGGTACGAATGCGCATGCGTGAGATCGCCTCAACTCGGGTGCACTACGGTTGCGAGCGCTTGTTCGTGGTTCTGCGCCGAGAAGGCTGGCGTGACAACCACAAGCGGGTCCATCGGATTTACAAGGAGGAAGGCCTTTCTTTAAGGCATTGCCGGCCTCGGCGCAGTAGAAGTGCACGCCGGCGTCAGCTGATAAAAGTAGCTGTTGCTCCCAATGCACTTTGGGGGATGGGCTTCGTCAGCGACGCACTGTTTGACGGTCGCCGTTTCCGGATGCTGACCGTGGTTGATCACTTCACGCATGAGTGCCTGGCCATCGTCGTGGACCAGTCGCGACGCGGGGAACATGTGGCAGAGGCAATGACAAGGTTGGCAGCCCTGCGAGGATCGCCGGGCGCTATCAAGGTGGACAACGTGCTAACTCTGGAGTCAAGCTAAAGTTGATGGCGAGTCGATGCACAGGTCCCATTAGCACCTGTTCTTCTCTGGCCGTATGCAACTTCACACAAAGTCCCGTGGGCTTCCACATCGACAAGGTCTCCTGATCTGAGCATAGTGAACACGAGGTCCGTAGCGGCCTCGACCGTGCCTTAAACAGCATGGAGGTCCAGTGGAAGGTCCGAGCATTATCTACAGGATCCTATGAGGTCCCAACGGCCCCACTGAGCGGGATCGATCCACGGGGTAAAGCGTTTTCGAAGTAGCAGCGGTATTGGGTTTGGCGCTTCACCAGACCATAAGCAACCCTCGTCATCTTGGCAGCCACTGCGGTCAGTGCTTTACGCTTGCGATCAGCATTGTTTGGATCGTTCTTGACGTACCGTTCGTACTTGTCGCGGAAGCTGCTTTCACGCATTCGTACCGCAATGGTGGCGGCAAACCAGAAGGCGAAGCGCAATCGCGCGTTACCACGCTTTGATAAACGCTCATGTCCGCGGTACTGCCCGGACTGGCAGGTGGCTAGATCGAGGCCGCAGTACTTCAAGAACTGGCGATGATGGGCAAATCGACGAAGATCACCGGCCTCGGCCAGGATGGTCAGTGCAAGCACCGGGCCGATACCGGGTAATGAACGCAAGGACTCGTAATCTGGGTTATCTGCCAACACTTGGTGCGCTTGCGCAGCTAGAGCATCGCGCTGCTCAACTAACAACTGATAGCGACGCAGCTGCAGCCGAAAACTCTGGACCTCAATCGAATCGTCGTCTACGGGTAAGCCGATGCTGCCGAGCGCACATTGGTAGAGTTCGGCGAGCCAAGTCTGCTTGTTCACCTTGCGGCCGACGAGCTCCCAAGCTTCCTTGCGGAAAGCATCCCAGGTGAGTTGGCGGATCGAGGCAGCAGTGGGAAAACGAAGCATGAATCGGGCAAACCAATCGGCATGTGCACCATCGAAGTAGCGCTCGATTTCCGGAAAGTACAGGGGCAAGTAGTGTGTCATCAGGCTGTGCTGCAGTCGGGTTCTAGCCAAGCTGATCTGGTAATGGGTCTTGGATAGCTCCTGTAACCCGTGATGCCCGGCCAGCAACGGATCCACGTAGCGCATGGTCATGCCCTGTTTGAGCATAGCCAGGATCACGCTTGCATCCTTCGGATCGTTCTTGTCCCACGAATTGAAAAGAGCTTCCCGATAGCGGGCCCCGGCGACCGAGGACACAAGGCAGACTTCGAAGCCCTCTTGGACCAAGCGGAAGGCCAAGGTGCGATGACAATCGCCAGTGGGCTCCATTGCGACACGAACGGGCGCGGGCATTTTACGGAGAAGTTCAACCAATCGTTGATGGTCCTCCCGAGAACTGGCCATGCGGAAGCGCTGCTGCTTACTGCCCGGGCGCCCAATGAGGACTGCGTGGTAGCGCTTAGCGATATCAATCGCGACCCAAGTCGCTGCGGGGGTCGGATGAGATTGGGTAGCCATCGTCAACGAACTCCTGTGGCGTGTGAGAACCCGCAGGATGCGCTCGGAGACGATGGCTGCCTGCAAAGAACTCATGCCTCCAGATGTACTACGGTAGCGAGTTCGCCGGGAAGGTGATGGATCGTTGGGCTTATGAGAACAGCGTGGAGCTGGATTTTTCCCGACGCGGCACGCCGACCGACAACGCGCTTGTAGAAAGCTTCAACGGTCGCCTTCGGCAGGAGTGCCTGAGTGAGCATCGGTTCTTGTCACTGGCCGACGCGCGGAGCAAGATCGAAGGGTGGCGGCGCTTCTATGACGAGGAACGTCCCCACAGTGCACTAGGATGGAAAACCCCGGAGGAATTCGCCCTGAAACACGGGTCCCAAGCGAACTCCAGGGGGCCGTAGAGCGCCGGATTTTCCACTTTGAAATGCACCGGTAATCGGGGGGGGGGGCATCGCTTGGCAACCTAGGATTTTGCTTCTTCTTTCACAGAAGCCGAGGTTGGTCTTGCCGGCGAAGCATCAGATTCGACAGCGCGGGTAACGCGCATAGGCATGCGGAACGCGCTTTGGTCAGGCTGGCAGGTGAACGGCCCGCGTCAACACTGGGCAATGGTTTCGATACTAGGTGTGGAACTTCAACGAGCTAGCCGGCCTTGAGGAGCTTTATGTCCGCAATTCGCTGAAGCTGTTGAAGATGGTCTGGCTTGTTCTTGGCCAGCCACCGCACTACTGCTGCATTTTCCAGAAAGGTCGACCCAATGTGGGTTTTGACGATCTCGAGTTGGAGGGTGGCTGGGCCATAATTCTCCTCCAGCAGCTTTGTATCGGCTTGCAGCGCTGCCAGCTCCCGTTCCAAGCGTTGGAGAGCCTCGATAGGAGCACCATTGGGCGCCTTTGCTGCCAATGGCTCTATCAACTGTTCCACCGGCGTGTTTTGGAGAAGCGCGGTTGCGAGCTTGATCGAGTAATCCCCCAAGTTGACCATGGTCTGAGCAGCATCGATCTGCCGGAAGGGCTTCATCTTCCGCAACAACCGAAACACGCCGGCCGCGGCCGGCTTGTCGGCCAAGATGGCGGTTGCTTCGTCGCAAACGCCATCCAGAAGCCGGAACTTGTCCCGGATGGAGCTGGCCGAGATGTTGAGCACCTCCGACAGCTGTTCCACAGAAGCACCACTTTCGGCTAGCCTGAGAATCATTCGGTGCTCTTGGATGACTGAAAGCCGGTTTACCTGCTTATTGTAGGTATAGCCTTCGTCGTCGGTTGAGATGAGGCAGGGGGCCACGGAGGCTCCTAGTTCCTTCAGGGCCTCCAGGCGCATTCTCCCGTCCAAGACTAAGAACTGTCCGGCGTTGCCGCGGTCCAAGGCGACCACGATGGGCTCAACCAATCCGACTATCCTGACCGAGCTCATGATCTGCTGATATTTGACCGATCCCTTGATCCCTGTTGGCATGGGGACGCAGTAGTTCAACTGCGCCAAAGGGATGTCCACGCAGTCCTTTTCGAAGCCGAGGCGTAAGCCCGAAGATTGCTTCTTGCTCATCGACCCAATCCTCTGCGGGGCAGTAAGTCAGCCAAGGGTTGCGGGATGCTAGTCAGCCCCTCCGATTGGAGAAGTTCGCGGAAATCTGTCGAGGCAAGCAGCTCTTTGAAGATTTGTCGTGCCAAGAGAAGCGATTGCTGCGTGAACTCAGCCTTCTTCTGGATGCGCTGGTGCATTTCCACGTCGCGCTTGTAAAGCTTGGTCAAGTCCTCGGGAGTCAGCTTTTTTCGCGGTGTGCCGTGAGCATAGGAGTTCGTTCCCTTTTTTCCGCTTCTAGCTCGATGAGCCAAGATGTTTCGGACGACGGTCACCTTCTTTCCCTTGAGCTCACCGGCCTCGTAGGCGTCCATCAGCAACTGTTGCGCATCGCGATCATTTGCCCGGGAGATGTTGATGGCAAGGGCCAAGGAAATGTGGCCAGCCTCCGCGGCAGCGAGCAGACGTCGCTCTCCGCGCTCCATGAGATTGGCCACGCTGTTCACCCAAGACGGAGTGCAGCCAAGCTTGGTGGCTATCTCCGGGTCCGAGTAACCGCGCTCTCTGAGCACCTGGACCTGCTCCATGGTCTCGGCTGCCCTGGGCGTGCGGCGGGCGACGTTCTCCACGATGCTCATGACGTGACCGGTGTGCTCATCCACGTCCAAGATCAGGGCGGGGATCTCGCGGTGGCCCAACAGCTTGCAGGCCTCAAGGCGGCCTTGGCCACAGATCAGTGCATACGGGAGCGACGTTTCATCAGGAGATGCGTTACGAACGCTAACGGGGCGTTTGAGTCCCACCGTTTCGATGCTTCGAGTGATGCCACGGTGGATGCGTTGGTTTCTGACACGCGGGTTGGCTACGTGAATGTCGGCAATGGGGATCATCTGAACGCTTGAGCTTTTGTTCGTCATGCGGCCTCCAGCAATGCGGCCCGACCGGCCAGGGCGAAGAACTCTTCCAGCGTGTCCATCCGGTAGGCATCCAAGGAAAAGCCGTTGTCCTCCATGGAGGGCATGCCATCGGGGGTGAAGTCGATGGAAGGAAGTACGTAGTAGTCGTGGGCATGACGGTTACCGGGATCCATCCGGATCACTACGGTCACATGCGGCGTCAGGCTTGTATCCAGTCGGATTCGCCAGCGGTTAGAGCCGGCGGGTGTGGGCTTGCACCGTGCGATGACGACGGACGTGAGGAGCTCACCGTTCACCCGCAGAAGACCGGTATCCCGGCATGGCTCAACCCAACCGCCGTGTTGGGCGATGCCATCGACCACCAGTTGGACCATCTCGGGATGCCGCCGTCGAAGGGAACGGTTGATCTCCAAGTAGGCGTAGTCACGTTTGGGGGAGAAACCAACCAGGCTGTAAGCCCGGAGCAGGCTTCCAAACCGATGGCGGAAGGCGCTGCTGGAGGGAACGCTTTCTTCTTCATCGATCAGCATCCCTGACAGCGCGCCATGACGATCAAGCAGCGAACGCAGGGCTTCCAGCATCTGATGGTCGTCCAAGTGGACCGAACGTGCCGCTATAACGGCTTGAACGCGCTCGAACAGATCAAACGGAACAATGGCTTCAAACGCATGTTCCTTTCGCACCCACGCCTCGGGCGGGTTCTGAACGTGTTGCAGCTTCAGCTTGAACGAGGTCCGGTTGTAGACGTTGTGGCCGACGTATTTTTCATTCGTTAGTATTTGATGGACGGTCCCTCGGCTCCAGGAGCCACCAACCTCATTCGGGATGCCTTCTCGGTTCAGGACGGAGGCGATGACCCGCTCGGGCATGCCGTCCTGCAGAAACAGCCGATAGATGCGCAAGACGGTGGCGACTTCTTGCGAAGGCCCGGACACCAGGATCACACGGTCAGTTTGGATGCTCTTCTGCTCTCCTCGAGCGAGCAATGCCTTGGGCTGGAGATGCTCGTCCACGAGTTGGCGCCGTAAGCCATACCCCGGGGTGCCTCCTTGTCGGAACCCGTGCCGCACAATGTTGCACGCCCCTTTGAACACCTTGTCAGATAGCTCACGGCTGTATTCGGCGGCCATGCTGCGCTTGAGGCCAATCATGATGGTGGAAGGCAAGGAGCCATCGTTCTTGAAAGCTTCCGCGCAATAGATGACCGGGACGCCATGGCTCTTACAGGCGTGAACGTAGGCGGCGGCCTCGTCCGGGTCAGGGAACCGTCCCCAACGGCTGACGTCGTAGACCAAAATGGCGTTGAATCCAGGGGAGGGGAGCTTCACATCCCGGAGAAGGGCTTGAAGGGCGCTTCGACCCTTTAAGTTCAGTCCACTCTTGCCTGAGTCCTCGTAGGTCTGGACGATCTCCATGCCGTGCGCCCTGGCATATTCGGCAATTGCCGCAGCCTGGTTCTCCGTGGAGTAGCGCTGATGCTCGGTCGACATGCGCACATACTGGGCAACCGGAATGAGCCGATCGGGAGACTGAATAGCATCGGTCACAGCGTGGTGCGAGGACACGGCCAGCGCTTCCCATCTAAGACTATGTATTCAGCGACCGTAGGCGGACAGTTTGACGGTCTCGTTACTCTTCGATTTCGTGACTGAACCAGTTAAGTTCGTGACGCACAGGTGTCGATAGCAGATCGAGATGATCACGGCGCTCTGGGAGCGCGAGTGATACGCCTACGTGTGCTCATTCGTTTCAGGCCGCGTGGCCAGACTGACGGTCCACTGGCCTCCTTCCTGCTGGCGTAGGGTTAGCAGGTCATAGGTCTTCAGCATGCTGAGTAGGCCCGAATGCCCATAGGCATTGGGGGAGAAGGAGGGGTCTGTTCGTTTGAGGTATTGGCCCAGCGGCCCCAGTCCTACCTCGCCTTCAGAGGTGTCCCCAGCCAGGAGCGTGACCGCTTCCACCACGAATTTGGGGCGGCGCTTGGGAAGCGGCTTGGTGTCCACCTCGCTGGCCTCAACTTTGTTGCCCTCCGCTTTGGCCGGTGATGCATTGGGTCGGTCTTCGCACGGCTCGGCGATTGCTTTGCGTTCCCATTCGAAGAACTGATCGCAAGCGTTTCGCAGGGCCGCTGGCGTCTTGGGCTCGCCGACGATACAGACAGTCGCTCCGCGCTCCCGGAGCTTTCTGCACAGGTAAGCGAAGTCGGAGTCACTGGTCACCAGGCAGAAGGTGTCGGCGCGATGGTCAAACAAGGCCTCTTGAGCATCAAGAGCCAGGGCGATGTCGGAAGTGTTTTTTCCAGGGGCGTATTGGTATTGGAGGCAAGGGGTAAACGCCTGTTGGACGAGCACCTCCTGCCAGCGGTTCGCCAACGTGGCGTGGTTTCCATACCCGCGTCGCAGCACCACGCGCCCGAACTGGGCCACCATCAGCAGGGCGTGCTCCACGATCTCGGGACTGACGTTGTCGCAATCGACCAAAACGGCCACTTTGCCGTCGTGAGGGACTGATCCGTTAGCCATGTTCTTGTCCTTAAGCTGCGATGCGTGCGTCCAGGCCGGCGTGCTCCCTCAGCAAATAGAGCAGACCACCCCCGTCGATCAACTCAATGGGTTTGTCTTTGGCAAAGTTGAAGGCTTCGGTGCCGTAGCCGCTGGTGCAAACCAAGATGCCCTTGCTGGCGCCTTCATTGAGCATGGTTCCGTAAAGGTCGCGGACCGCGCTGACGCCTACGGTGTCCCGATAGCGCTTGGCTTGTATGACGACCTTCCCGCCCAAGACGGGTCGGGTGTCAAAGGCCACGGCATCCACTCCACCATCGTGGGAGCTCCGGGTCAGTTTCGTGTCCAGCCCCATCCGACTGAACAGGTTGGAGACGAGTGCTTCGAACTCGCTGGGGGTCAGATCCAGCAGGTTGGGGCGTGATTCAAGGCCTGACAGCACGTCCGATTGCGCGATGAAGCGCTTGTCGACCATGTTGAACTCGACAATCGGTTTGATGGCCTGCAATTCATCGGGCCTGTTTGAGACCTGAGCACCCAGGCTGCGCAGGCATGCGACCTTTTCCACGCGTTCGAGCCGCAGCTGAAGGAAGGCGGCCTTTGTTGCGCGGACGGACACCACCGGCACCCGAACCTCTTGGCCCGTGGTGGGGTCGTGGGTGTCCACCACGCCGTTGAAGGTTACCAGCGCCAATGCGTTTGCTTGATCAGCCTCAAAGGCTTCGTGCAAGGTCCTCAGCGCGATTGAGGCAATGATCTCTTGGTAGAGCGATTTGATGTCGCTGGCCTTGCGCACCTTGGAGTCGATCGCATCGCGTGTTTTGACGTAGCGATAATCGGCTTCGGTGGGCACGACACTCACCTCGGGGAGGTCATACTCAACGACTAGGTCTTTGGATGCCTCGGCATAGGCCAGCTTGAACGCCTGAGGGAAACCCTCGGAGGGGTATTCGGAACGCGTGAGGACCATGTCGTTGTAGGCCACGACGGCATCAGGCTCGTGAGCTAGGTAGGCGCTCTGAAACTCTTCCAGTTCAGCGTTTCGGCGACCAACGTCTGCCTCATAGAGCGCGCGTTCGGTCTCGTGTTGGGCCCGTAGATCAGCCAGCCGTTGCTTCTTTTGCGCTTCTGCGCGATGGAACTGTTCGAGAGCCTGCTGGTGGGCTTGATGCGCTGCGGCCTTGGCTGCCAAGTGCCGCTTTCCGGCACCGGGCCAAAAGCGTGCGAAGCCAGTGGGGCTAGGAACCTCGACCGCGACCGGCGCCAACCCCGGAACCAAGTCCTTGGGACCTTGAAGCCGGTATAGGGGGATCACAGGGTGCATCTCAGCTTTCGCAGCGAGGAATCTCGATGTCATATCCGATGGTGATCTTTGAAATGCGGACTTCGCGGAAGAGTCGGTGCGCAACCTCTTCGTATTTTTGTGTGCAGTTGAACTTCGCATCTAAAACCCAGTCCTCACCTTCAGCCTCCATCATGCCCGCCTTCCAGGCAAACGCAGCCTCCACCGCGGGTTCATCGACTTGCGCAACCTCAAGCAAAACCTCTAGGGCCTTGTCGGCACGAGATCCCTGCCAATGCTGATAAATCCTCGGATCGGTCGCATTGCCGCACAGATAAAGGCAGTCCGCGTAGTAACGACCATTCCCTCCCGACATCGCGTCAAACTGACCAAAGGTCAGCGTATGCAAAGGCCGGCCGGTACTCCTGAGGTTTGGCAGGAAAGTAGAAAGATCGAAATCACACTGCGGACTGACAGCCATACCCACTGAGCCAACTGTGCCGCGAATCATGGCGACAGAAACCTCACAGCCCGAGATCTTATAAACCTTCGTTTGACCGTATGTATTTCGGGCTGGCCCGGTCAACCGCTCAAGGTAGGCAATATCTGCACCGATTATCTCCGGATCAAAGATCTGGGGAAGGACACTGGATTCTGCCGCAGACAAATTACCCCCTACCACGGCCAGAATAACGGCACTCATTGCAACTCGCATACGCCCCCTCCATGGATTGAACTAGAAATAGAAATTATAAAAGGCCCCGACCCTGTCCCGGGTCGCAGCTCTCGCATGCCAGAAGGATATAGCTGGTGCCGAGGCCTGACCAGCGATCATAGCTCAAGGCAATCATTCGCCCGCGTGCTCAAAACGCGCAGCCGTGGCGAGCTCGCCGAATTGTTTTGAGCCAAGCATCTCGTCCCCTTGACCAAACTTAATCAACCGCAAGGTGGACACTGGACGAACACGCTGTTACTGCCGGATTTGCTGCTGGCCGGCACACACATGCCAGCCACCGTCGGATGCCGTTTCAAGCTACGCTCAGCAAGAAGTGCGTCGTACTGCGGGCCACGGCAGTCCACGTATTTGGACTGGTACTCAGCCATCTGCCGCGCGCCGCGCGCTTGTGCATTTGCCCGGCTCTGGGCCTCGAAGTACGCATTGACTGCCCGGGCCTGAGCGTGCTGTTCTCGGTCGGCGGCCCGCTGCTCGGACAACTGTCGTTGGTATGCGCTGTTCTGTCGGCGGAGCAACTCGAGCTCTGTGGCGTCCTTGCTGATTAGCGGTTCAGCCCGGGAGCGCGGGGCAGGCATGTCGTCATCGAATTTGGAAGCACGCGGTTGCGGCGTACAACCGTAGAGGACGCCGGACCTGTTCATCCAGCAGCCGCCGACACGCCCATCCGTGTAGATAACCCAGCTATCGGCCTTTGCTACGCCTGGCCATAGAGCGATCAGACAGACAGTCGTGATTCCTACGAGCACGATGCGCATGGTTCTCTCCTGGTCAGCAGTCCGGCATAGCCGCATGGGCCTGATTGTACGGCTAGGGAAGGTCTGATCAAAGCGCCCTGAAGCTTGGATTTCAGCGTCGAGCGCTCGATCGACCTCGATTTGATCAAAATTGCGCCATTTCTGGCGGCTTTCGACGGGTTTCCCCG